>NZ_JBKGYF010000012.1:0-32270 GCF_046546175.1 Methanohalobium sp.
TTTTGTCATATTCGTTCCTGACACACAGGTCGGAGATACTGAAAATATTAAAATAACCAAGGTTTTGAGAAAATTCGCTTTTGCTGAAAAAGTAGAATAAAATTACAAACCAATTAATTAGACATTGAATATTTAAGGACGTGTATTAATTTGTATAGAGACACTGAATCTACTGCTCCGGTTGAAGCCGGTGAGACCCATGAAGTAACAATTGAAGATATTGCCAGAGAAGGCGACGGTATTGCCAGAATTAATGGTTTTGTCATATTCGTTCCTGACACACAGGTCGGAGATACTGAAAATATTAAAATATCCAAGGTTTTGAGAAAATTCGCTTTTGCTGAAAAAGTAGCACAATAATATTTGTCATTAACATACAGAACATTATGGGTTGATAATTCAACATCTAACCCAGAATTTAACTTTTTTTAGCATTAATAGGTATTAGCTTGGAGTATAGCCCTTTAAAAAATTATTTAAATCAATATAGCCAATATATTGATTACGACACTCAAAGCCTTATTTTTAAATTGTACTCTTAAAAGGTCTCCAGAAGTTTCAAATACAAGAGCTCTGATTAACAAAGCTGTTAAGTTATTCGAAGAGCAGAGTGTTGAAACAGAGGTTATCCGTGTAGCAGATTACAATATTCCGGTCGGGGTCACATCATATGAAGGTGAAGGTGATGAATGGCCTGACATATTAAACAAAATCAAAGAAACCGACATCCTGATTATGGGGTCACCAATATGGTTCGGGGTAAGGTCCTCATTGCTGCAAAAAGTGATGGAACGGCTGGATGGAACTTATATGGAAGCAGACCCAGAAACCGGGTAGTTCCCATTGTATGGTAAAGTGGCTGGTGTAATTGTTACCGGTAATGAGGATGGAGCACATAATGTAGCATCCAATACATTGTTCAATCTAACACATCTGGGATGCACTGTACCACCAAACGTGGATTCATACTGGCTCGGACCTGCTGGTCCCGGTCCAAGTTATATAGAAGCAGGTGGCCAAAAACACCTTTACACCAACAAAACTATCCGTTTCATGGTCCACAACCTTGTATATTTTGCCAAACTTATAAAGGATAACCCCATACCTACTGATATTAACAAACTATATGAAGATGCCAAAAAAGAAAGTGAATAAAGTTTACTAATTTTTGCTTTTTTTTTTCTTGGATTTAGACCTGTTTTATTGTTGATGTTGCAAAATAATTCTATTGTTTTTTGGTCCGGCTAATAATATTTACCTGACTAAAAGCTTATATATCATTATATATTTACGTATCATCATGCAAGTTTAGGATGACCAAATATGATTCATCTGACCGAATATGAGGAGATGGTCTATGAAATTTCCATTCACTACAAAACCTCTGACCTGTTGTAATACCCCTAATACCACATCAGATAGTTCAAACAGAATTGTACTGGTTGGCAGTCCTAATGTCGGGAAAAGCGTCATTTTCAACGCCCTTTCAGATAGTTATGCCATTGCTTCCAACTACCCCGGTACAACTGTAGAGATCAGTAAAGGAAACGGGATGATAGGTAACAAGAAATATGAAATTATCGATACTCCTGGTAGTTATTCACTGATGCCCATCACAGAGGAAGAACGTGTTGCACAAAGGCTTTTTTTCGAAAAAGCTTCTCTTTATATCCATGTAGTCGACGCCAAGAACCTGAGAAGGATGTTACCCCACACTCTGCAATTAATAGAAGCAGGCAAACCGCTTATTTTGGTACTTAATATGATGGATGAAGTAGCAGAACGCGGTATCAGAATTGATACACAAAAACTTGAAAAAATACTCAAAATACCGGTCATACCTGCTGTTTCAAACAAAGGGAAGGGTATACCGGAGCTTAAAAAAACGATATCACAATACAATTCAAACCCACAGGATTTTACAATCGAATACAACAACGACATAGAAAAAGCAATAAAAGACATTGAATCCTGTCTACATGGTGATTATGAAGTATCAAAACGGTCCATTTCCCAGTTGCTTCTCCAGAAAGATAAGGTGGCATTTGACCTAATACAGAAACAGGGAGAGGATACCACTGCCATAAAAAATATCGTTTCAAATACAGAAAACAAATTCAACAGCCCTATCAACTATATAATGACAGTTGAAAGGCAACACATTACTAATAGAATAGTCAACACTGTAATGAAAAAAAGTACAACTTCATCCTATACAGGTTCAGAAGCTACAGATAATAAAAGTTATGAAGATACCGATTCAAATATAAAAAAACGTATCGACCACCTTATTTCGAAACCATTGACAGGCATTCCTATACTGTTCCTTGTTCTTTATTTTGGAATGTATCAATTTGTAGGTGTATTTGCAGCAGGTACTGTGGTAGACTTTCTTGAAGGTGTATTGTTCGGAGAATATATCATCCCCTGGGTGACTCAAAATTTTAACGCTCTTGTTCCATATCCTGTAGTACAGAGCCTTTTTGTTGGTGACTATGGGATTCTAAACCTAGCTCTAACCTATGCAATCGCATTGATACTTCCTATAGTGGGTGCTTTTTTCCTGGTTTTTTCGATAATCGAGGATTCTGGATATCTCCCCCGACTTGCCATGCTAATTGACAGGGTGTTCAAAAAAATAGGGCTCAGCGGCAGAGCAGTAATACCCCTCGTACTGGGATTCGGATGCGGTACAATGGCTACTATGGTAACCCGTACCCTTGAAAAACCACGTGAGAAGATATTAACAACCCTGCTACTATCACTTGCTATACCATGTTCTGCACAGCTTGGTGTAATACTTGGAATAATGTCTGCAAAGCCAATGGCACTTCTACTCTGGGCTGTGGTAATGGTTCTGGAATTCCTGTTTATCGGGTACATTGCTGCAAAGGTTCTACCCGGTGAAAAACCGAGTTTCTTTCTGGAAATGCCTTCCCTGAAAGTACCTAAACTATCCAATGTACTTATTAAAACATATTCCCGGATGCAATGGTACTTCCTTGAGGTGATGCCACTGTTCATAATTGCAAGCGTGCTGATATGGATTGGTAAACTGACGGGAATATTTGGACTCCTTATAGATCTTTTAAAATACCCTTCCCAGTGGATAGGACTGCCTTCTGAAGCAGCTGATGTTTTCTTACTGGGGTTCTTTAGGCGGGACTTTGGGGCAGCAGGATTATACGAACTGAACAAAACTGGATTAATGGACGGTGTGGATTTGCTCGTTGCAGCAGTCACGCTGACATTATTCATGCCGTGTATAGCCCAGTTTATGATGACTCTTAAAGAAAGAGGTCTTAAAATTGCACTTGCAATGGCAGCTTTCATATTCCCCTTCGCCTTCTTTGTAGGATTTGTTGTCAACAATATAATGAACATTCTCGGAGTTACACTATGAAATGCCCGATGTGTGGATACGAATTTACTGAACCGGACAATGCTCAGTGTACGGGATGCGGAAGATTGCATTCCTGCAATATGCAGCGCTGTCCTAATTGCGATTATGAAATTGTAACTGAAGCAAAACTGATAAAAAAACTAAGAGGGTTGTTCAAATGGAAATAACCGAAGATGCGGAAGAAGTTCTGGAAAGGTTGTGGATATGTTCCCAGGAACACGGACAAAATTCTATCGAACTTGAGTCACTGGAACTGGACAAAGATTCCCCTGAAATCCAGGAATTATTGGAGTTGGACAACATTGATTTATTTTCGGATTCAAAAATTGTTTTAAAATACGAGGGATACCTTAACGCAAAAAATGTTGTCAGACGTCACAGACTCGCTGAAAGGCTGCTGGTAGATGTACTGGATAAAAAAGAGGGAGTACATAAATCAGCATGTGAATTCGAACATATATTACACGACGGTGTCGATGACAAGGTATGTATCCTGCTGGGACATCCACGAACATGCCCCCATGGAAATCCCATACCAAAGGGTGAATGTTGCAGAAAGGGACAGAAGGAAGTAAGCAGTATTGTCGAACCCCTTTCTGCATTAAAACTCAATCAAAAGGGCAAAATCGCATATTTTGAAATACAGGATAATGAAAAATTGCAGAAACTAATGTCCATGGGAGTTCTGCCAGGTATGCCGGTCACCCTGGTACAGTCATATCCGTCATATGTTTTTGATCTGGACCAGACCCGTTACGCTGTGGACAAAGAAATGGCGGATTACATATTTGTAAGAATAGAAAACAGATGACTGAATATCCAGTCATTCTGTCATCAACCTTTTTAAACTCATCCTTGCGTTTGATATTTCTTCAAGGGAGAGGACAATTTCTGTGTTTGCATAGGATATTGCCAGCAGGTCTCCACCGGTATTACCGATGATTGCATGTGGTACATCATTTAGTAAATCTCTGACATATTCAGGTTCTGATGTAGCGATTATAGCTCTTGCGTGTGATTCAGAGAATAGTACATCATCTACACGCAAGCCATTGCCTACTGAATTCAGGTTCACCTCGGCACCGATTCCATCACACATCTCACATAATGCTACAACAAGACCTCCAGAGGATAGATCATGTGAAGCACTGACCCTGCCGCTGAGAACTGCACTCCTTATCGCATCCAGTATAAAATCCGCATTTTTAGGCACCTCTGGTACACTACCATATGAACGGTAACCATACAGGTTGTAATACTCCGACCCTCCAAGCTCATCACGGGTTTCGCCTACCAGTATAATCGTATCATCTTCATTGACAAAATGTGAAGGGGGTGTCAATGTCACATCGTCAGTAACCCCGACCAAACCTATGGAAGGTGTCGGTGCTATTGCAGTTCCGCGTTCTTCACTTTCATTATATAATGATACATTCCCTCCTACAACTGGTATCGAAAGTTCGCGTGCACAATCACCAAGACCGAGTATAGCCTGTTTAAACTGCCAGTAAATATCGCCTTTTTCAGGATTCCCGAAATTGAGACAGTCCACAATCGCTATACCTATTCCACCTTTAACCGCCAGATTCATGGCATTTTCAAAAATTGTCCCTCTACCTCCTTTATAGGGGTCAAGTAACGTATGCCTGGGATTGCATCCGCAGGACATGACCAGTCCTTTATTACCTGAAATCCGCAGTACTCCTGAATCATCACCGGATTTTACAGATGTCCTTATCTGGACTTCATGGTCATATTGACTGTATATCCAGTCTTTTGATGCTGTATTATACGAAGATATCACATCAAGAATGGTCACTTTTAAATCCAAAGGTAACTCAGGTTTTTCACCCCGGTTTTGAAGAACAGGATGATTAGATGGTCGTTCAAAAGTAGGACAGCCTTCTGTCAGGAGTTTGACCGGTATATCCGCTACAATTTCACCCTCAAATTCTGCTGTATAATTCGAATCTTCTTTTAATACCCCTATCACGCTGGCACTGAGATCATATTTTTCAGCAACATCAAGCATGAGATTTACATCATCCGGTTCAACCTCCAGAAGTATACGCTCCTGGGATTCTGCTATAAGGATTTCAAAGGGTTTCATACCGGACTCACAGAGCGGAACATTATCAAGAAACATATATGCACCCAGATTCCCTTTGGATGCCATTTCTGAACTGGCACCTACTATACCAGCTGCCCCAAGGTCCCGGCATGATTTAACATATCCTTTATCAATCCCTTCAAGAGTAGATTCGATCAATAGCTTCTCTGTGAACGGGTCACCTATCTGAATACTTGGACGTTCTTCAGATTCTGCTTCTTCTGAGAGGTCTCTGGATGCAAATGAAGCTCCTCCGAGACCGTCACGACCAGTTGTTGCCCCCATTAGTATAAGTTTGTTTCCAGCTTTTTCCGCCTTTGCTGTCACCAGATTATCTTTGTGTGCAAGACCTACACACACAACATTTACCAGAGGATTTCCACTATAGGAATCATCAAAAAACGCTTCACCTCTAACTACAGGTACTCCTATACAATTACCATAACCTGCGATGCCTTCGATAATATGTTCAAATAGATACAGGTTTTTTGAATTATTCAGCGGTCCGAAATAGAGTGGATCCATGAGTGCTATTGGACGCGCTCCCATGGAGAGAATGTCACGCACTATCCCCCCAACACCTGTAGCTGCTCCATTATAGGGGTCCACATAAGACGGATGATTATGGCTTTCCATACCCAGAGCAAGTACCCATTGATCATCGAATTCTATTATAGCTGCATCATCTCCGGGTCCGATTACAACCCTTTCACCGGATGAAGTGAATGATTTAAGTAATGGAGCACTTGAGCGATAAGAACAGTGTTCACTCCAGAGATTTAAAAAACATCCTTGTTCAACTAGGTTCGGTTCTCGTCCCATTTCTTCTGTTATTATTTTCAGGTCATTTTCAGGTAGCATTAATGAACCTCTTACCAATCAATCGTATCATGAACACAGAATATAATTAAATAAAGGTTACTTTTCAGGTTGATTATTGTTACTCTATAAATTATACTTATATTTACGCTACATCAAAGAACAACCGTTCTCCTTCCACCAGACCGTGTTCTGATATATTGTTCTTTTTCATCTCAATGATATATCTGGCTTTCTTTTTTGAAGATGAAATTCCCGTCCATGGTTTAAGATTTACAGCCTTTATTATTCTTTTATCATCATCAAGGAACAATACATCTATGGAAAATCTAACAAAAAACATATGAACAGAAGCTTTTTTAGGTTTATCGAATACAAAAACAAGTGCATAATTATCAGAAATGTCCTTTTTAAACATTAAACCTCTTGATTGTGAAAAGAAAGTCTTTGCAAATTCCACATCTGATGCAATTGTTTTACCATTAGATTTTAATATCATATTTGTTTACTCTTATTTACTATTTATATAAATATACAAACTCATATAAAACTTTGTAAATTAAAATATTTGCAAATACCTTAATATAAAAGCGGAGGAAAAACCAGAAAAATGAGTTCGGAAATGTGTTCAGTTTGTGGATTGCCTAAAGAACTTTGCATATGCGAAGAAGTAGCAAAAGAACAACAGAGGATTACAGTCAAAGTTAACAGACGAAGATATGGTAAAGAAGTCACCATTGTGGAAGGTTTAGATGCAAATGAAATAGACCTGAATGAACTTGCCACATATCTCAAATCCAAATTCGCATGTGGCGGTACTGTAAGAGGAAATGCCATTGAATTACAGGGAAACCATCGTTCCCGGATGAAAGATGTCCTTGTTGCAAAAGGATTTTCTCCAGACCAGATTAAAGATTAATTGGGGCAAGGGGTACATACACAGCTATGTGACAATTTAACTGTTTGTTTATAAAAACTAAATTACATAAATGAAACCATGAACCTACTATCAAATTTTGGACTGATTTCTTATCCAAAATTTTTGTTTACTTCACAATATTCTATTTATATACATAAGCAATAATTTGGCAGTATAATTGGGTTCACCATTATCAATAGGCGTTTAAAGGGAAGTATATATTATGAAACCTCCATGCGAAATCATGGTGCAGAAAGTCCTGCCGTCCATCAGAGCTGAACTTGTTCGTGTAATGATGTTTGAGTATGGATGCTCTCAAAATGAAGTTGCAGACATACTGGGACTTTCACGTGCTGCTGTTTCCCAGTATGTAAGCCTGAAACGCGGTGCAGGTGTAGGATTTTCAGAAGCCACCAACAAAGAGCTCAGTAAATTTGCGTCTGAGCTTATAAACGGGCTCACCATAAAAGAAAAAACAGAAGGCATGTGCCGTGTCTGTAAACTAGTGCAAAAATCAGGCTGGCTATATAAAAATGCACCTGAAGCCGGTTACTGCATTTTATGTGATGAACTGGAAGATGACCGGGATCAGCATTGAAATCCAGCAATCGATGTATCAAGTGTAAAGGAAAAAAGCTTTGTGGACGACCGAAATGTCCTATACTTGAAAGATTTGCCTCTATCGAATCCATAAGCTCGAAGATACCCAAAAACGATTCAGTTTTTGGTGCATCACCCCCTGCTGTATTTGTAGGGAGACACGGATATCCAGATGTTTCTGCCGGACCTATGATACCCCCGCAGATAAATAGGAATGATTCTGCAATCATGGATTCACCTGATGCATGGCTTGGAATGGATATCCAGGACATAATATCCATGCGCTCTCAGCTGGTCAGGTCAAACACCTATGTAAACATTAGGGACGATTTATCTGAAAACAGTCTTATTTTAAAATCACAGGAACTTGCCTTATCAAAAAATCCAGTTGATACAGAAGCATGGTACAGCAAATCAATCGAAAATAATCTTAGATTCGACAGTGTACTTACAACTACCGGTCCTTCTGCCGCGCTGAAAAATTTTGAGATTACTGAAAATCCCAGTGTACCTAAAAAAGTTGATTATCTTGTGTATGATACCGATGCACTGGCAAAAGACAGTGTTTCTGAGCTTATCAATAAAAACATATCCACAGAACATATTACACGCCTGTTATCAATCGGATTGCTCGGGAAGGACAGATGTCTGGTTCCAACCAGGTGGTCTATTACTGCTGTTGATGATATGGCAGGCAAAGACATCATCAGTTCTATCATCGATTATCCCCAGATAAATGATATCAAACTATTCAGTGGAGAGATATTCGGGAACCATTTTGAAATTCTGTTTGTCCCAAGAAACTTTTCCTTTGAACTGGTTGAAATCTGGCTCCCTAAATCGGTATGGTCCGGTGATTCCAGATGGATAGGTGTAGATTATGAAAAATTTAGTGGCAAAACCAAATATTCACCACTATCTGGCGGATATTATGCAGCCCGCATGGGTGCACTGGAATATCTTAACAATATAAAGAGACAGGCATCGATATTTATCATCCGGGAAATCCGACCTGATTACTGGGCACCGCTTGGTGTCTGGGTGGTAAGAGAAGGAGTTCGTCAGGCGCTCCAGAACACTCCAAAAACTTTTGATTCAATAGATAATGCTATGTCGAATATATCCACCCGTATAAAAACCCCGTACCCAGAGTGGAAAAGTAAAATGAAACTGCTTTCAGATGTACAGTCACAGAAGACATTTGGTGATTTCCTGTTTTAAAAAAGAAAATTAATTAAATATGTCAGGAACGATGCGTCTTGCTACTTTTTCATAAACCTTTGACAGGTCTCCTGTATCATACCGGAAGACATCTTTGTCCATTGATTCCCTTGTTTCTTTGTCCCAGAGCCTACATGTATCACAGGATATTTCATCAGCCAGAAGTAGTTGTCCGTCCTTCCTGCCAAATTCAAGTTTGAAATCAGGGAGCAATAGATTGCATTTACCCAAGTAGTCAACCAGCAATTCATTTATTTTGAGTGCAAGGGATCGGAGCTTTTTAATTTCTTCATAATCAGTAATACCAAGTGCTACTGCTATGTCTTCATTGATCATAGGGTCACTGTATTCATCACTTTTGTAATCCAGAACCAGTATTGGATTTTCAAAATGAATGCCCTTTTCTATAGGATATTTCTTTGTTATTGAACCCGCTGCAATATTCCTTACAATAACTTCGATAGGTATAATTTCTACAGATTCAACAAGCATTTCAGTGTCTGATAACATATCCAGATAATGGGTTTTTATATCATTGGATTCAAGCATTTCAAACAATTTCTTTGATATCTGAGCATTGTAATAACCTTTATTTTCAGCCTCACTTTTCTTATTTCCGTCAAATGCTGTCAGACTATCCCTGAATTCAACAACAAGTTTATTTTCATCATCGGTTTTGTAGATGGTTTTTGCTTTCCCTGAATATAAGAATTCTTTCTTTTCCATTTTAAAACACCCGTTAGTTCCTATACCTAGTACAATATACATATCCCTTTATAAAAGTATCACAATTAATATACAAAACTACTTTAAATAACTTCAGTGTTATTAATTCATAAAATATTAATTACATAATGCATAAAAAATAAAATACAATTGACAAATACAGGTGGTTGAATGGAACAAGACCTAATGAGAATAGGAGTATCATTGCCTGAAAATCTATTAACTAAATTCGATGAAATCATCGAAAAAAGAGGATATTCCTCACGTTCAGAAGGAATTAGAGATGCAATCAGAAATTATATCGTCCGCCATGAATGGATGAGCGATATAAAAGGCAGGCGTGTTGGCACATTTACTTTAATGTATGACCATACCAAACGCGGGCTTTCAAATACACTTACCGATATCCAGCATGAACATTCCGACATCATCCAATCGTCGGTGCATATTCATCTCGACCATGAGAATTGTCTTGAGGTAATCATACTGGATGGTGAAGGTTCCAGTTTTAAGGAATTTGGTGAGAAGGTAATGGCTCTAAAAGGTGTAAAATATTCAAAACTAAACACCGCCAAACCCTCAGATGAAACCTAATTCACAAATCTCTGAATTCTTTATCTATAGATTTCAGGAGTTCATGTCCAAAATCTGTCAGATAGTATGTCTGAAAACTTTTATCACGTCTTGAACTCACAAGGTTCTCATCCTTTAACAACTTCAAGTGATAGGACAGCGCTGAATACTTATAATCAGTGATTTCCACAAGCACACATACACATAACTCCTGTATTTCAAGTGCTTTTAAGATTTTGAGCCTTATAGGGTCAGAGAGAACTTTAAAAAGATACACAATATCATCTACATCTTCAAACATGACAGCATGAACTTTATCAAGGGATTCGTTAGAAATGGAATAGGATCCAAAAAATGTAACATTTTGTTTGCTGGTCATTGTAATCCTTTAAAAGTTACTAATAGATTAATATTTTTTGGGTTACGATATTCACTTCAATAATTTTTTATTGTATCCTAATATAAATAGGAAAAAACTTCAAATACCTATATAAAACGATATAATTACCTGATGATTTCATATTAACAATTTTATCACCCAGATAATATAGAATAACAAAAAAAGTTCAAATAAAATAAGAATATTTAGACTACAGGAGATACTTACATGAAGCATACAAAATCACTTTGTCCAGAATGCTGCGATTTAATAGATGCCACTGTTTATGAAGAAGACGGCAAAATAATGATAGAAAAAGAATGCAGCGACCATGGATACTATAAAGACGTTTACTGGTCAGACGCCGAATTATACAAAAAATTTGATTCAGTTAAAAGGGATGGTGAAGGAGTTACAAATCCGATGACACCTGAAGATTCCCATTGTCCGCAAAATTGCGGACTTTGTTCGACACACAAAACCAACACTATTCTGGCAAATATCGACCTTACAAACAGGTGCAACCTCAACTGTCCTATCTGTTTTGCAAATGCAAAGGAAAGAGGTTACATTTACGAACCTACCTTTGAACAGGTTCGTGATATGCTCCAGATGCTTCGAGATGAAGAACCAACTCCATGTTATGCTGTCCAGTTTTCCGGCGGAGAACCTACTGTCCGCGACGATCTGCCTGATATTATTTCCATGGCAAAAGAAATGGGGTTCATACAGATACAGATTGCAACCAATGGTATAAGGCTGGCAAAAGACCTTGAATTTACCAAGAAACTCAAGGATGCAGGTCTCCATACACTTTACTTCCAGTTTGACGGTGTTACCGAAGAACCCTACAGGATGGTTAGAGGTTTCAATGCATTACCTATAAAACAGCAGGTGATAGAAAATTGCCGTAAAGCAGGTATTAAAAGCATAACACTTGTCCCAACCCTCGCAAAAGGAGTGAACGACCAGCAGGTTGGGGATATGATCCGGTTTGCATCAGAACATCTGGATATTATCAAGGGAATCAATTTCCAGCCCATATCATTTACAGGACGCATAAATCGTGAAGAACGGGAAGAAAAGAGAATCACCATACCTGACCTGTTCAAACTCGTTGATGAACAGACCAATGGAGAGATACCGGTAAACTCATGGTACCCGGTACCTTTTGTGGTTCCGGTTTCAAGATTTATTTCTGCTATACGTAAGGAAAATATCCCCGCTCTTACATGTCATCAGCACTGTGGTGCAGGTACATATGTATATGTAGAAGATGGAAAATTCATACCTATTACAGATTTCATAGATGTAGAAGGATTGATGAATTTCCTAGATGAAGTGACAGATGAATACTATGAAAACGGTGCAAACAGAAGCGCCAAAGTAAGAGCTCTTGCCAAAGTCGCCAGAAGGGTACCGAAATTTATAGATTCGGATAAAAGTCCGCGCTCTGTCAATGTCACCAAATTGATTGTCAATGTCCTTGTTAGAGGTGCCAGTGAAGCCACAAAGGAATTCCACAGAAATACTCTCTTCCTTGGTAGCATGCATTTCCAGGACAACTACAATTTCGATATTGAGCGGATTCAGAGATGTGGAGTACATTATGCAACACCGGACGGAAGAGCCATCCCATTCTGTACATACAACACTCTGCACCGAGAAGAAGTGGAAGCCAAATTCTCACAACCCTATGAAGTTGCAAAGGCTAAAAACCAGTAACTTCTATTCTTCTTTTTTTGATTGTCAATTAACCACAAATAGATATATAACAAAAAGTTTCCGTGAATGGAAATTACCCTGTTATCCCTATTGCAGAAACAATAAGGGTATTGTTAAATACTCTGTTCCCCTGAAAGATGGCAGATGAGAGATTTTTGCAACCATGATTGTTGTATTCGGCGTTTATGTTACAGCTATCCCGTGGAACTTACAGTCTTTATCAGGGGCTTATTCCCTTTTATTATTCCTTTTTAAGAATTTAAAATCCTCCCTATCTACTATAAGTTCAGAAAAAGCTGCAAAAGGAATTGCTACCAATGTGACGACAATTATGACATTAATATCTATAACAACTCCTGTTGCAATTTTAACTGCTAATAGGTCTTCCACTACTCCCATTCCAATTCCTACTATAAGGAATTCCAAGAACCTTTCAATGTGT
Source organism: Methanohalobium sp. (assembly GCF_046546175.1). NCBI lineage: Archaea > Methanobacteriati > Methanobacteriota > Methanomicrobia > Methanosarcinales > Methanosarcinaceae > Methanohalobium > Methanohalobium sp. The sequence goes on from NZ_JBKGYF010000012.1 coordinate 12,918, forward strand.
TTTTTCTCCATGGTTTAGCCTGTGTTCATTTAATGTTTAATTTTATTTCTAATTACATATTGGTATGTAGTAATATTCAGGTAAAAACCGTTGATACATGATTTTATACTCCCTTACATTCAATCCTTGCATCTTCTTTGGCTCTTATTGCATATTTTAGCAATACTGGAGATACTACAACAGAGGTAGCCACCATCAGAACAATTGCAGAATATATCTCATCACCAATCACACCCATACTCAAACCTATTGATATAACCACAAGCTCAACATCTGCCTTCGGCATTGAACCAATTCCAAATATCAGACTGTCATAAGAATTGACATTTAATATCCGTGAGCCAACAAAACCACCAATCAATTTACCAATAAGAGCCAGAACAATCACAAGCACGGTTAACAAACCACTTGTTTGGAGTATGCTGAAATCTATCGACATTCCTATAAAAGCATAAAATATGGGTATAAATACACCATAGGAAAAACCGCTTACCTTGCTCTGTATATCTTCAATCTTTGCAAGCGGAACTTCTGACAGAAGCAAACCTCCAATAAATGCTCCGATTACTGAATGCAATCCGAATATCTCTGCAAGATATGCAGACAGGAGTGCTATGATAATAATAAACGCAAAAATCGATTCCTGGATATGCATTCTCTGGACATATTTAAAAAAAACAGGATACACCTTATAACCCAGGATCACCATAATAACCAGAAACCATATAATTCCAGATATAATTGTTAAAACCTCTGTACCTGATGGTAACTGGTGGTAAGTTGCAATACTTACAACTATACCCAGCATAATAACTCCTACAAAATTGTTCAATATGGCAGATGACAGCATTTCAGGTCCGGGGTTTTTGGAGAGGTAATCACAGCTAATCAGCATATTTACTACTGAACCTATACTGGTAGAGCTGAATGCGACCCCCATGAAAATGTTTTCCAGAAATCCGAAACCAAACACATAACCCAGTATATATCCAGAAACAAAACCGAACAATATATGGGTAAATGTGGGTATTACCGTGTATTTTGATAATGTCTGTATATTCCTGATACTTACCTCATTGTATGCTGCCGTAAAAAATAGGAATATAGCACCCAGTTCCGCGAAAAAGGACAATATTTCATTGTTTGAATTAACCAGAAAAGGACCAACGACTATTCCTGCCAGTATCCCACCCAGTACATACGGAAGTCCGAACCTAGAACTGATTTCTCCAAATACCTTTGCCAGAAAGACAATTAGAAGGATCTGGAGTATAATATCCATTCAATTTAACCCCTTATTTTATAGATTTCATTTATCACATCCAGTTTGGATACAATACCTATCAATCTGTCATTATCCACCGCAAAAACCTGATTGACATTATGCTTTACCATCATTTTTGCAACATCACATAGATTGCTATCAAGGCTCACCTTAATAGGATGCGGATCCATGATACCCTTAGCATCATTGCTTAGGGATTTTAATGCCAAATTCGTATGACCTGTCTGGGGTACAATATGAAAAAGCATAATTTTAAGAATAGTATTCTGATTGATTACTCCTGTCAATTTTCCCTTCGCATTAAGAACAGGATAGGAATGAAACCGATGGCTTGTAAACATATTGATTATATCCACAATCAAATCATCTTCTGATATCGTAACCACATCTTTTTTAATGATATCTTTTATTCCTATATTTTGACATTTATCAGACATTGTTTGTCTATCTCCATCCGAACCTGAACTGTTATTCAGTTCTGGAAATATTTTTCCTTTTATTTTGTTTATTTTTACCATAAACAACCCATACTGCAGATTTTATAGTAGTTACTAATTTTATAATCATGGGTTTAAGATGATGGAAGTGCAGATTTTTCTTTTGTGTTGATTGCAAATTTTAGTAACATTGGTGATACGATAATTGATACAATTACCATTAAAACAATTGCAGAATAAATTTCATTACCTATAATTCCTCTGTTTCTGCCAATTGTTATCACAACAAGTTCTATACCTGCTCTGGGCATTACGCCTATACCAAATATCAAACTGTCTGATGAATCCAGGCCAACAAGTTTTGAACCGATGAATCCACCCATCAGTTTGCCCAGCAGTGCCATTACCACGACAAGAACTGTAAACAAACCAGCAGCTCCAATAACTGCCAAGTCAACAGTAAATCCAATATAAGCAAAAAATATTGGTGTAAATATTCCGTAGCTCAAACCACTGACCTTGCTCTGTACATCTTCTATTTTAGCCAGTGGAATCCTTGACAGTACAATTCCGCCCACAAACGCCCCGACTACTGCATGTAATTCAAAAGCTTCTGCAAAATAGGCTGAAAATAACGCAATAATGATTACAAATGCGAATATAGATTCCTTGACATGCATTTTCTGGACATAGTCAAATACCCTGGGAAATATTTTAAATCCCAGTACAGCCATGGATACCATAAAAAAGGCCATCTTGACAAATATAATAAAAATCTGTGAAAAAGACGGTAATTGCTGCAATTCCGCAAAAGTAACCACTATAGATAGCATAAAAATTCCTGCAATATCATCAAAAATTGCCGATGTAAGCATCAGTGAGCCGGGTTTGCTTGATAGATAATTGTAATCGATAAGAACTTTTACAAGAACCCCTATACTGGTGGCACTGAAAGCAACTGCCATGAAAAGACTTTCAAGAACCTGAAAATTGAATATTAATCCCAGCAAAAACCCGAATGAAAATGCAAAAACTATCTGGGTTATTGTGGGAATGATAGCTTTACTGGATGCTGACCTGAGCTCCTGTAGATGTACTTCTTTGTAACCGGCTGTAAACAGTAAAAATATAGCACCAAGTTCTGCAAAAAAAGAAAATATTTCAGGGTCATGCGACAGCAACACGACACTTAAAAGAATCCCTGCACATATTTCTCCTAGTATACTGGAAAATCCTGTTCTTTCAAAAAACTCACCCAGTACTTTTGCCAGGAAAATGATTATAAATATCAGCAGGATGGTCTCCATTTCAATAAAGTCCCCTTATCCTGTAAACATGGTTTATAATATCTCTTTTGGATAATACCCCAACAAGTTTACTGTTTTCCACTACATATAAATGGTTTACTTTATGCTTGACCATCAAATCTGCAGCATGATGCAGATTGGAATCTGTTGTAAGGGTAAGTGGATGGCGCCCCATGATACCTTTTATGTTTTCACTCATCGATTTTATGGCTACCCTATGAGTATTTTTGGTACCTTTTATCCTGTCAAGTAAAAGGATTTCCAGGAGGACATCCTGATTGACAACTCCAACAAGCTCATGGTTGTCATTTACAACTGGATAGGTATGGAAATGGTAATTTTTCAGCAATTCCAGAACATCTTCTATAGTGTCGGTTTCATTTATAGTCACCAGGGATTTAGTCATGATTTCATTTATCTTGACTTCATTAAAATTGTTTTTATCAACCATAGAATACTCAAAACCCTCATTAAACTGTATTAAATGTTATATATTTTAAGGTAAAGTGAAAATGTTAACCATGAATTAATTTTGGCAGACATCGTGTACATACCCAGAGACTTTCCATTTCATGACGAAGCGGCATCAGATATCCTGTGGTTTCACCCTGTCCGCATATAAAACAGCTTATTGTACTGTCAGTGTTCTTTTCATGGGATTCCGCTTTTTCCTGGTTAAATTCTACCGTATCCCTCTGTTCTATGGTTAATGCTCCAGTAGGACAGACTCCTACGCAAAAACCCATCCCATCACAAAGTTCTTCGGATACAACTTTAGCTTTCCCGTCAACCATCTGGATTGCACCTTCTGCACATGGTGTTACACATTTACCGCAGCCGTTGCATTTTTCTTCATCAATTTTAACAATATTTCTTTTAACCATATTATCCCTTTTAGTGATGGGTGCCTTCGATTACTTTGATTCCATTATCCTTTATTGTCTGTTTTATAGTTTTTACATAAGGACATTCGGGATAATCATTCATATTCGTCATGCATGAACTCAGATGAACAACATCTGCACCGTATTTTTTGAGTGATTTTGCCAAACGGTATACACGACGACCCGAACATCCACCACATGTAAAAAACGCTATCATTTCCGCATTATTATCATAATCCTTAAAATAGACTTTTCTGTTATTAAATGCCTTAAAACACCCTATTCCAGGACAAACTTCTGAAACGGTCTCACATCTCACAACTGCTATTTTTTGATTATTTGTTTCATCTGTGTTGCTAACGCTGTTAACATTAACACCGCCGTTTTTAATATGTCATATTTATAGAACACTAAAAAATAAAGACAAAGGGTTATTCATGTTTAGCTACTTCTGCAAGACGAACTCCGAGTTCCCTGCAAAATTTCAGGTCTTCTTCATCAGGTCTGAATTTGACCTTGAGCCCTTTATCCAGTAGTTCAAAACCACCCTTATCAAGCTCATCTTCTGCTCTCTGTACTCCTCCACCGCCCCATCCGTATGAACCAAAGACAACCGCTTTTTTACCTTTGGGTTTGAGACCTTTCAGATGGGTCAGAAAACCTGCAACACTGTGAAACATACCGTTATTAATGGTTGTTGAACCCAATGCAATCACAGGTGCGTCCAGTATTTCTTTTATTATCAGACTGAGATTGTTTTTGCGAAGGTGAAGGAGTTCTGTTTCTACACCGGCACTTCTTATACCTTCAAGAACTTCTTTTGCCATCATTTCGGTACTTCCCCACATGGTATCATAGATAACCGGTACTTTAGGAACCGTTTCACCTGATGCCCAGCTCTTGTAGGCTCTTAAAATATCATCGATATGCTCTTTCCAGATAATCCCGTGTGAAGGCGCAATCATATTGAATTCAAGACCCAATTCTTCTGCCTTATCAAAATATTTGAGTACCTGCGAACCAAACGGCATCAGTATATTGGCGTAGTACTCGGCTGCATCATCTATTACATCACCTACATCATAATCAAACCTCTGGGATGTGGCTATATGCTGCCCAAAGGCATCATTTGAAAAAAGTATTTTATCTTCTTTCAGATATGTATGCATGCTGTCCGGCCAGTGAAGCATCACTGCTTCGATAAACATCAATGTCTTGTTTCCAAGATTTAATTCATCACCTGTACTTACAACTTCAATATCCCAGTTTTCACAGCCTTCTTCTTTATAATACTCAAATAGACCGGTTTTACCGCGTTTACTGGCATATATTTTTGCACCGGGTGCCAGTTTCATAATCTCGGATAATGAACTCGAATGGTCCATTTCCACGTGGTTTGAGATTACATAATCAATTTTTGATGGGTCCACAATCTGTCTGATGGAATTTATCAAGCCTTCCGAAAACTGGGACTTTACAGTATCAATCAATGCGATTTTATCATCCACTATTAAATAAGAATTATATGTCCCTCCTTTAGGGGTTTCATATCCATGAAAATCACGCAGGTTCCAGTCAATAACTCCTACTGAATACACACCATCAGCCAGTTTTACAGGACTATATTCATACCCCACTGATAACACCTCTATTTCTACTAAAATCTAAGTTTATATCAGGTTTGCATCCTGAAACCAGTGGAAGTATCCAGTAAGCCCTCAATTATTTCATAATGGCCTCTTTCAACAGATGCGATTTTTTCAAAAAAGTGCTTTTGCTCCATGTCACCGGTCATTTCAGCAAGTTTTTTGTAGAGATCTTCGCTCTTTCGCTCCAAACGCAGTGCTCCAAGAAGCACACCTATTTCATCAAGCCTGTCATCGAATTCTGAAGAAAAGGATACCTTGAAATCCGGAAGGTCTTCCTCTTCTTCCAGCACAGGTGACATGTCATTCTTGAACTGCGTTAGATATTCCTCATGTTTTTTTTCTTCATCTGCCAGATATCTATACATATCCTTTACACCGGGATTTTTTATCTTGGATGCCATGTCAAGATAAAATTCTCTACCTTGCTGTTCAAGGGTTATCGCCATATCAATTGCTTCTTCAATTGATTCTATCTTATTAAGGTCTTTGTCGATTTCATCCAGTATATTGCTCATATGTTCACCTTTAATTCATATTAATAGGTTAATATGTTGTTTATCAAAAATATTATAAATTATTGAATGCTACATATAGATTAGTCCACAGCTCACCCAAGAGAATTAATATAATTGTAAATTTAAATAGCTTTCCACCTATCAAATATGCAGATATTTTGTGTCTTGCCTGTGCCCGAAAATTAATTCATAAATTTTTCGATTTAGAAAACTTTTTATTTAACTGTCAACATTAAGGGATTGGATAACATTTATAAAAATAGACATTTTTCTGTATAATAATTATTTTAATCAAGAGGTAATGTGATGAACAAAATCAAAATCGCAATTGCAGGGATTGGCAACTGTGCGAGTTCATTGATTCAGGGTATCGAGTACTACAGGAAATATAATGATAGAGACGCTATTGGTCTGATGCACTGGGAAATCGGAGGTTACAAACCATCTGATATAGAAGTCGTAGCTGCTTTTGATATTGATAAAAGGAAAGTAGGAAAAGATATTTCTGAGGCTATTTTTGAGTCTCCAAACTGTACTACTGTGTTCTGTGACGATATCCCAGTATCCGGTGTAAAGGTCAGTATGGGCAAAGTGCTGGATGGATATTCAGACCATATGAAAAATTACAATGAAAGGAACGCCTTTGTATTAAGTGATGAAAAGGAACCCAATAAAGGAGAGGTCGTCAAAACCCTTAAAGATTCAGGAGCTGAGATGATTGTTAACTATCTACCTGTGGGTTCTGAAGAAGCAACCAAGTTTTACGCAGAGTGTGCGCTTGAAGCTGGCGTAGCTTTTATAAACAGTATGCCTGTATTCATTGCAAGTAAGCAAGAATGGTCGGATAAATTCAAGAATAATGGTATCCCTATAATCGGTGATGATATCAAGGCACAGATTGGAGCCACAATCGTTCATAGGACATTATCTCATTTATTCAGTAATCGTGGAGTTAAACTGGACAGAACCTATCAGTTAAACACCGGTGGAAACACTGATTTCCTGAATATGCTCAACCGAGATAGACTCAATTCCAAAAAAGAATCCAAAACAGAGGCTGTTCAATCAGTTCTTAATGAACGGCTGGACGATGATAATATCCATGTGGGACCAAGTGACTATGTTGCATGGCAAAAGGATAACAAGGTCTGTTTCCTGAGAATGGAGGGCAGGTTATTCGGAGACGTTCCGATGAATCTTGAAATGAGATTATCTGTAGAAGATTCTCCCAATTCGGGCGGGGTTGTTATCGATGCTATAAGATGCTGCAAACTTGCCATTGACAGAGGGCAGGGTGGAGTCCTGTATTCACCATCTGCATATTTTATGAAGCATCCACCAATCCAGTATTCGGATAATGAAGCCTATGATATGACAAATGAATTCATCAATGGAAAACGGAAGTATTGAACCATCAAATGTCAAACACAACTAAACAAAAGGTATACGGCGTAGATTTCAGTGGTGCAGAAAACGCTTGCCAGAAAATCTGGATTAGTGAAGGAACCATTAATGGGGATGATCTGTTAATAAATAACTGCTGGCAAATATCTGATTTTCTGGATGATAAACAAAAAAAAGACAGAAATTCATGTCATAATATTCTTAAGGATTTTATTGCGAATAACTCTGATGCTATTTTTGGTCTTGATGTACCGTTTGGAGTTCCGGGGTCTCTTACCGGGAACAATAACTGGAAAAGTTTTATCCGGAAATTTCCATCGCAGTACAAAACCCCAGAAGATTTTCGGGATTCATGCCGCAAAAAAACCAGATACAAAGAACTCAAACGTTTTACAGATATTGATAAAAAAGCCCCATTCTGTGTCTATAATTTACGACTCTATAAACAGACCTTTTACTGTATAAGAGATATTATAAATCCATTAATAGAGGGAAATTATGTATCAATCCTGCCTATGCAGTATCCTGAAATGGAAAAATCATGGTTGATTGAAATCTGTCCAGCCTGCACTCTGAAACAGGAAAAACTCTACAATCCTTACAAAGGTAAAACTAAAAAGGAACATGTTTCCCGTGCCGGTATAGTTGAGTATTTTAGTAGCATTTTTAAGTTGTCATCTAAAGTTAAAAAATTAGCAATAGAAGACATCGAAGGGGATGCACTAGATAGTGTTATAGCCTTGGTAGCTACCTTCCGTGCGTTGAATACACTTTCAGATTTCAAATTTTTGAGGGATTTGCCTGGTATTTATAAAAAAGAAGGATATACTTTTGCCTGAAAAATAATAAAGTAAAAATTTCTTTATTTACTTTTGCACACCAAGTATATCATAGAGCTCATCAGGGCTTCCCAACACATGTATATTTTCCATCTGTGCAAGTTTTTCCGTGTTGGACACATCAATTTCCCGCATTTTGAGATTAAGTTCTCTACCACCTGGAGCATAGGATTTTAGAGTCCCACGCTTTTGATCGACAGGAAGCATATATATTGGAGTTTGCCCTTTAGCCGTCTGTGCCACTGTATTTGTTACAAGGGTATCACCTATTCCATGCACGATTTTAGCCACAGTATTTGATGTTGCAGGTGCTATTATCAAAGCATCATAATGACCTACCTGCAACGGTCCAACAATAAAAGGTGAATTCGGTCCATTATCGGTTTTAAAATTCGGGAAGTCCTTCTGGATAGTATCCCACATCTGATACCATTTCATTACTGTTTCGCCTTCTTTTGATAGAAAGACCATGGTTTCAATACTGGATTTATTTTTAATATCAACCATTGTATTGTATGTTTCCTTTATAAGGTCTCCCGAGCCTGTTATACCCCATGCGATTCGATTTTTCTTAGCCATAACCACACTCCTATAATCAATTTAATAGTTATTATTCCATAGTTCAAAGTAAGCCTGTGGATGTGCGCATGCAGGACATTCTTCTGGTGCCTCTGTTCCTTCATGAAGATATCCACAATTTCTGCATTTCCATATTACTATTTCATCCTTTTTAAATACTTGTCCGTTGTTAAGATTGCTCATAAGTGAACGGTAACGGTCCTCATGACCTTTTTCTGCAACTGCAATATTTCTCATTACCGATGCAATTTCAGGAAATCCTTCCTCTTCAGCAACATTTGCAAATTCAGGGTACATTTGTGTATTTTCATAATTTTCGCCCTCAGCTGCAGATTCCAAGTTTTGCAGGGTATTACCGATTACACCTGACGGATATGTGGCTGTTATCTCTGCATCACCTCCCTCCAGGAATTTGTACAGCCTTTTAGCATGTTCTTTTTCATTTTCTGCAGTTTCCATGAATAAAGCTGCAATCTGTTCATAACCTTCCTTTTTTGCCTGGGATGCAAAATAGGTGTATCTATTGCGTGCCTGTGATTCTCCTGCAAACGCTGCCAGCAAATTCTTTTCTGTCTGGGTTCCTTTCAAACTTTCCATTTTTAAACTCCATTTTTAAAGATACAACAAGCTATAAAAATTTAAATTATTTTATATTTAATAACCTGTAAACAGTTCTTTTTTAATCCTTTCATCCGGTATTTCAAGATTTTCCAGCATTGATTCCACAGATTTTACCATGCCCGGCGGACCGCACAGGTAATACAAATAATCTTTAAAATCAGGAATCTCTCTTGTTATTAAGTTTTCACATATATATTCCCTGCAGCCCTGCCATTCACTTGATGCCCTTGTCAGGGTAAAAACTACTTTCAAGTATTTATTCTGATTCTCTAGGTTTTCCAGTTCATCCCTGAACACAATATCTTCTTCGGTTTTATTGCTGCTTACCAGCGTGACCATAGTATCAAGTTTCAGATCAGTACAGTATTTGCAGATACTTATCATAGGTGTGACACCTATTCCGCCGGAAAGAAGCGCGATTTTATCGTATTCACCTTCAAATGTCATCTTCCCATAGGGACCATCAATCTTTAGTATGTCACCGGTGTCCGTTGAATCAAGTACATTGGAATATTCATGACCTGTGAGTTTTTTGGTAAACTCCAGATGGTCTTTTTCCGTGGGGCTGCTGGAAAGGGTAAACGGTTTGCGTACCATCTCTTCACCAACAGGAATAGTTACAAGAATGTATTGTCCGGCTTTATAATCAAAACTTTCCGGTCTATTGAACCTAAAACTTTTTACGTCAGGGGTCTGCTGCATGATTTTAGTTATTGGTTCACTGAATTCCATAACTCATTATCCCCAGTTATTCCGGCTTTTCTATCTGCTTCATCAGAACTGCAGTTTTTATCAGCTTATTCACGGTCCTTCTTAGACTCCTGAGACCTTCTTCATCTTCAGATGCTCCTTCTGCACCTTTATCCCTTGACCAAAACGTTCCCCCCAGATTTGACCCGAATGAACCACCTGACACAGGTAGCATTTCATTAATCACATAAAAGTTGTGAATTACCTGTATTGCCGGTTCCTGACCTCCTAAACGGTCGCCACCTACTGCTGTAGCTGCACCGACTTTGTTTAAAAAAACCTTGGGATCACGGGCAACAACCGCACGACATCTATCCAGAATAGTTTTAGTCTGTGCACTGAGTGTACCCTGGTAGGCGGGTGTTCCTATAATCCATGCATCAGCCCATATCATCTTGTCATACAGCTCTACAATATCATCCTTATGAATGCAACCCTTCTTTGTTCTTACACAGTAATCACAATGGATACAGAACTTCAATTCCTTTCCACTGGTAGAGAAATAATCAGTCTTAACTGAATGTTTTTCTTCAGCATATCTTAAAGCTTCCTGGATGATATAATCAGTAGCTTTTTTTCTGGGACTGCCTGATATACCCAGAAGTTTTATTGGTTCACCATTACCAGACATACTAACCTCACTGTTTATCTGTATTTTCTATAATGTACAATTATCAATACTGAAAACATTAATATCAAGATGTTTGCTCCGAATCCAGGCATCGAAGGTTCTCCTGGTGGAGCATCCGGGTCATTTATTCGACTGGATTTTTCAGCCATGTTTATTACCGGGACCTCATGTGTACCTTTACCGAATAAATCATCAATAACATCCTGGGGAGCTGAACGATATTGCAGTTTAACATTAACATATACAGGATATTCTACGCCCTCCGGGATGGAAAAATTATGTTTCTGCACAACTGTTTCCTTTGGAGGTATCCTGTCATCGGATAGTATACTTTCAGCGTTCCAGAATTTCATGGTAGGGTTTCCATTTCCATCCCCGAGTACCGTATTAAACACCTGTATACCGGGTTTGATATCACCCTGTTTATCGATATTACCTGCATGGTAAATCTGTTTACCATTATCATCGGTTACTGAAACTTCCAGCCACATCTGTCTGATTTCAGAAACACCTGTAGGGATTTTGTGGCCTGCTCCTGAGTTTGTCACTAATACCTCTAAACCCACATACTCGTTTTCACTGGCATTCGAAGGAGATTTAATATTCATTGCGGCTGCTTTCTTAAGGCGTTCAATTGCTCTTCTTCTATGAGTTTCCTCATCAAGTATATCTGTTACAAAAGCATTGGCACCTTCAAAATAATGAAGTGATATATGGTCTCGTTTGGGTGCTCCTGATGCAGACCTACCCGGATTTGATTCAAAACTTGTTACCCCAGGAGACATATGGCAGTCCTGGCATTGTGTACCTTCTGCAGAATATGAACTGTTTTTCCATACTTTATATGTATCATCCACAAGTACACCATTGGAATTGTTCACATAATGACACATTCCACAAAACTCGGATTTTGTATGAAGTTTTGAGTATCTGGTTTCATGATATGTGGATTTTGATTCTTTCAAAGGTCCTCTCTGCACATTACCCGGTGACAGGATAAAGGGTGCACTTGCAGATCCAATCCCTGCATTTCCAGATACACTATGACAGATATCACACTGTACTCCTTCTCTGGACACTTCACTCAGTTCCCCACCTGGTGCTTCTCCCGAGGTAACACCTATAGGTGTATGGCAACGCAGACAGAATTCATCTATTGACCCTTCTGTATCTTCACTTGCAACCTGTAATTCCTTTTGATAGAAAGGGTCAATGTACGCATTCGAATGCATACTTCCATCCCACTGGCTATGAATTATACCATGACAGGTGGAACATCGGGACGCTTCTCTGAACTGGTCAGAAGATAATTCACCATGACCAATCGTCCCCACAGCTAAAACAACTGGAGACAAAAATAAGGTAAACAATATCAACAAAACCAGTACAAATACCGTTCTGATATGAGGTCCCCCTTTTAAAATAAAAGTACAGCAGATGCCAGAATAAATGTAAACGGCATCCTCTTCTGTATAAAAACAGTGCTTCCACCTTCAGCACTGTGATATTTGTGTTTATTCTATTTCTTTTTGCAGCAACTTTAATGCGTCCCTGCATGCAGCTACTGCAGGTGCACCCGATGTAATACCAATTACATCCATGGTTTCCATGATTTCTTCTTTGGTTGCTCCGTGATTGATGGCGTTTACCATCTGTGTCTGAGCGCATCTCTCACATTGTTTTGATGCTACAACTGCTAGCGCCATCAAAACCTTGTATTTAGAAGGGATTGCACCATCAGATAACAGTCTTTTGTTGCAGGCATTATATCTTGTAAGGTGGTTTGGGTCGAGTTCGCCGAGTATTTCCAGTATATGAGGCGTGTATCCTATCTTTTCACCCATTTCTTTTAACAAATCGTCTGGTTCAAGATGTTCTTCTTTTTTTCCATCTGTCATTTAAAATCTTCCCCTTATATTCAATTAATCGAAAGCATCAGTTATAATGTTGTCAGCACATTCGTTGCATACAAACCTTGGTAATGGCTTTGGGAGCCTCTTAAAATTCGGGTATGTTCCAACCGATACGGGAAGCTCCATGATTTTTGTGTGTTTAGTGCATATCCCTTTACCACAAAAAGTACAGGCACCTGTAGATTCTGCATCTACGCCTTCATTCATACAATCATAACATTTCATCATAAATATCACACCGATTCAATAGTTTTCCTTGATAGCTTTGTGACATGTTGGGCAGAGCATTTTGGGTAAATGCTGCATATCTTCCATACTGCATTCCACACCCATACCGCATTTAAGCTCTACATCGTATTCACCTTTTATTATTGGAAGGTCTTCCCGTACTGAATGTTCTTTACAGATGCCTCTACCACAGAGTATACAGATACCTATTGTATCGACATCTTTTCCTTGCTGAGCACAATCATAACATTTCATTATAATCTTCCTTTGTTTTGTCATTTATCAATAAAGAATACGCATGCTCATAATTTATATTTATTCAATCAATTTCATTTCTTCCCCACAGCATACCAGTGTTCCGCCACCAACTACAGTGACTTCAACTTCATTGCCACAGATTTCACATAAGTATTTTTCACCTACACTTGAAACTACCAAAAAATCACCTCCTACAATTATTAATTAATTTGCCGTTTCCACCATATATGTATATTGGTCAATATGACTTAATTTTCAATTTCTCTGGGGTTTGGAGATTTTACCATAAAAAATTCCAGTATTTGCAATTTATAATTCTGGAGATTCATTTTAGTTCTATATGGTATTGGTAACCATAATTACCTATAATATATTGATTTAATAAAACTTAAAATACTTTTTATATACAGTATATTTTATAATTAGGGGTTGTATTTATTAACTATAAAACAGATTATAGAGAATAATATAACCAATAAAGATATAAAGATGTATAATATCCTCAATATTGATATTTTAACATAGGAGGAGCTAAATTGACATTCGGAATAGAATTTGTACCAGGTGACCCTGTACTTAAAATTGCGCATTACGCAAAGCTAGCTGAGCAGAATGGATTCGATAATGTATGGGTAACAGACCACTTCAACAATCGTGACGTATACACCACACTGGCAGTTCTTGCCAACAATACCAACAGCATCAAACTGGGTACCGGTGTCACAAATCCATATACCAGAAATATCGGTATTACAGCATCTAGTATAGGTGCTATAAACGAAATCTCAGGCGGCCGAGCAATCCTTGGAATCGGACCCGGAGACAAGGCAACCTTTGATTCAATGGGTATATCATGGGATAAACCATTAACAACAACCAAAGAATCCATAGAAGCACTCAGAGGATATTTCGCGGGAGAAAAAGTATCCCTTGACGGTGAAATGATACAAGTCGGCGGAGCAAAAATGGCATTCAAGACCGGTAACATCCCAATCTATATGGGTGCCCAGGGTCCAAAGATGCTTCAGCTCGCAGGTGAAGTAGCAGACGGAGTACTGATTAACGGGTCCCATCCCAAAGACTTCGATGTCGCTCTTGACAAGATTAAAGAGGGTGCTGAAAAAGCCGGCAGAGACCTGAAAGATATTGATGTTGCAGCATATACCTGTTTCTCTGTTGACAAAGATGCTGACAAGGCAAAACAAAACGCTAAAGTTGTAGTTGCATTTATTGTAGCCGGTTCACCGGATGTAGTACTTGAACGCCACGGTATCGATCCTGAAGCCAAGAAGAACATCAGTGATGCTATATCCAAGGGTGATTTCAAATCATTGATGGGTGATATGGTTACAGAGGACATGGTAAATGCATTCTCTGTTTGTGGTACACCTGATGACTGTAAACAGAGAGTTGATGAGTTGTTCAATACCGGTGTAACACAGATTGTTGTAGGTTCTCCAATTGGTCCTAACAAAGAGAAAGCCATTAAGCTCATAGGAAAGGAAATAATCGGAGGAAAATGATTGCACCCAAAAATACTGGATGTTATTGAAAACGATGTTTGTACTGCCTGTGGGGCATGCGCTGCCGTATGCCCCGTCGGGGCTATAACAGTTGATAAAAAAGCACAGATACGTGACCCCAACGATCTGACATTGTATGAAAAAGGAGCTGCACCATCAGTATGTGAAGATTGTTACGCCTGTGGCAATGTCTGTCCAGTGGTACATGGATATGTAGAAAACGAACTGGCTAATGTTAAACAGTTCTTTGGTGCCAAAAGCAGTATACCAGGACAGGATGGTGGAGCAACATCAGCTATTCTGAAATCTCTCCTCGAGCAGGGAGAAATTGATTGCGTAGTTGGAATAACCAGAAATGAAAACTGGGAAACAGAACTGGTGCTAATGACAGAGTCGTCACAGGTTGAAAAAACCGCTGGTACCAAATACACCTATGATTCAATACTCTCAGCTCTGAGAGAGCCTTTTAAAGATTATGACAGGATTGCAGTTGTGGGTGTTCCTTGCCAGACCCATGGAGCCCGTCTTATATTTGACAACATAAACGATAAAATTGCTGTTATCATCGGATTGTTCTGCATGGAAAGTTTCCATCATGAAACCATGTTGAACGAAATAATACCAAATGTACTCGGACTTGATATTGAACAGGTTGTCAAAATGGATTTTGCCAAAGGAAAATTCTGGGCATACACCAAGGATGGTGAAGGTCACAGTGTAAAAATACCGACTGTGGCAAAATACGCCAGAAACCCATGTCATCACTGCTGTGATTATACTGCAGTCCATGCTGACATATCTATAGGTTCAGTCGGTGCTCCAGATGGCTGGAACAGTATTTTGATACGTACAGATATTGGTGAAAAGTACTTCAAAAAAGCCAGCAAAGACCTAGAGACAATGGAAAATCCAGAACCTGGGATGGACCTTATTAAAAAATTACTCAACATGAAACACGAGAAAAATGTACCACATTATCTTGAAGCCTGCGAAAAATTTTCATTCGAAGCAGGCGGAATAAAATAAACCTGTATCCATAATATTTTTCCAACCATGCACAGGAAAAGAGCATTTTATATCGGGCGTTTCCAGCCCTACCATCTGGGACATAATTCAATCATCAAACGAATTGCTAAAGAAGTGGATGAAATAGTTATAGGTATAGGCAGTGCTCAAAAGAGCCACAGTAATACCGACCCGTTCACCGCCGGAGAAAGGGTGATGATGATTCGAAATGCTCTTGAAAAGGAAAATATTCCAAATTATGCCCTCCCAATTGAAGATATCCAGCAAAACTCATTATGGGTATCCCATGTGCTTTCAAGGACTCCATTATTTGATGTTGTATATTCCAACAATCCACTTGTAATACAACTATTTGAAGAAGCAGGAATACCTGTAAAACAATCTCCAATGTACCAGAGGGAACAATATTCAGGCACAGGAATTCGGAGAAAAATGATTGAAAATAGGGATTGGAGACATCTTGTCCCTGATACTGTAGCTGAAATAATTGATGAAATAGATGGTGTTACAAGATTGAGAAACGTATCAGAAACCGATGTTGACTGAATTTTATATAGTGTCAAGTTTTAATTTTCCGTTTTATTTAAAGAGTTTTTAATAGTTATTTTGTGACTATTCCAAAGAATTTAATATATATAAAACTGAATGATTACTAATTAAAAAATCCTGGATTTATCCTTTAATTTTAATTATAATTAGGTATGTAGTTAATTATATACAAACAGCATATGAGATTATCATAAAAACATTGTTCATGGAACTAGAAAAATATCTGTCATTTACTAGAGCATGGATGAACAAATCGATGTACAATTACAATGTATAATTCAATGAGTTAAAGACTATAGTAAAAGCTGGTTTAATTGGAGGCAAAATAAAATGGATGATAAAAAACCACCAGTATTTTGTGAGAAATACTGCATCATCTGCAAAGGTGCAAGATCAGGAAATAGCATCTGCAAAAAAATACAAAACCTTGAAATGAAAATCTTTGGTGAACAGGGATGCCCATTCGGAAAAGCCAGAACCAGATATTATGGTGTCACACCTGATGAAAAATTACCATTTGATGATGAAGATTGATTGGCATGAAAATTGCTGTTACCCGATTACATGAAAAAGATGAGGGGACATCCAATCTTTTTAACCAATACGGGCTTGAAGCGGTGATTATACCTACTATACAATCGCAGGAACCATCTGATACATCATCTATAGACAATCTAATTGAAAATATTAAATCCCAAAAAATTGATATCCTGATTTTTACAAGCACACTTGGGGTTTTGAAATTTTTCAATAAAATTGCAGATATTCCAAGAAATATCAGAATCATAAGTGTGGGTCCAAAAACAGCACAGAAAGTGATTCAGTTCGGGCACCATACAGAGGTTCTTGACTCATACAATTCCAGACATTTTGCAGAATACATCGGTAAATACGCACCGGATAAAACTATAGGTATTGCCAGAGCAAATGTTCCAGATCCTGGGATTGTAAATACTCTGGAATCTTTAGGAGCTACTGTCATCGAAGGCACCTGTTATGAACTTGTAGAAACTCCAAACAAATTGAAAAATAACATCCTTAACAAAAACATTGACTGTGTAGTATTTACAAGTACTAAATCTTTTCTGGCTTCAAAACTTGCAAGTTCTGATGTCAGGGATGTTATTACAGTAGCAATCGGACCAAAAACTGCAGAAAACATGGAAAAACATGGAGTAACAGCAGACCTGATAGGTTCGGGAACCCTTGATTCATGTGCAGTATTACTCAAAAATTTAAATAATTTTAAATAAGCTTTTTTGCCAGATTTTGACCTCCATAATAAGCGGATTGTAATATTGTCTCATCCTGGGATATTGCACCTCTATCAAAATAACCTGTTACTGGAAACTTTGTCTCTATTTCATATCCCAGTGTTTCCAGTGGTTTTGACATAGCATTCAATGTGTATCCCATACCATCCATATTTTGCTGCTCACATATCCCAAAAACAATCGCTTTTCGACCCTGTCCTTTCAGACGGGATGAATAGTTTCTGGGTCTATCCTCGGTGAAATCATAATAGGGATAGAGACGGTCGATAAAAGCCTTTATCCAAGATGTGACATATAATTTTGTGAAGGAGAACCCATCCCTCAAACTTTGGATAGAGAAGCTGCATACCGTCATAGAGCCTTGTACAGGTCTTATCTCTGCGGCACCGCTCACATCCTATACATGGCTGAATTAAATAATCACACAGATGAATTGTATAGGTATCAATCCCTTCCTCTTCAACTCCTCTTAAAAAATTATCAAGCAATATATCAGTGTTACCGTTCTTCCGGGGACTCCCACTTAAACCGAGAACTTTTCCATATTCTACCTCCAAATTTTTATTATAAATAACTGCTCAACACAATTCATTTAAATATTAGTACATTTTAACCTATTAAAGGAGGAGTTTTATGAAATGTCAAATTTGCGGAGTGGAAAGTGACAGCAAATATTGCCAAGAATGTGAAAAAATACTCAACCAGGTAATCAGAAGAGTTGGAGAAGAACGCTGGAATGCAATGGACGACTGTTCATTCATATACCCCATGATTAAAAGGGTTGTAAGAGGCGAATTAACAGTTAACGATATAATTGACCAGCTGGAAAGGGAAGATTAATACGGATTGCTATTTCCTTTTCTATTTATATCACTTAATTTCATTAAAATCATTAGTCCTAGTAGGAGATTCGATTGACAATTAACCTGAAAGAGCAGCACGTATGTAAAGTATGCAGTTACAATATGGTTGGATATCTTCCAGATAGATGTCCCTTCTGCAACGCACCTAAAGAAAAGTTCATAACTGCAGAAAAATGTTCCAGAGATTATGATGTACAGGAAACCCCTATAACGGATTCTGTTACCAGATTGAGTTCTGTACCAAAACTTGGTATCGAGCATGCATCATACCAGATACACACCAGTAATAAAATCTATCAGATAGACTGCCCATCAAGTTTTAACACCGGTGTAAATCCCATGGACGAAATCATCTTTACACATTTCCATTTTCTTGGTGCTTCCAATCTATACAGGGAGTATTTCTCCTCAAACGTATCCATTCATCAATCAGATTCTGATTTTAAATTATGCAGGGGATTTACTTTTGATGACATATTCCAGACCGCTTTTAAAAAGGACGGTATCGAAGGTATCCATATCGATGGGCATTCACCGGGTTTTACCTGCTACTTTTTTGAGCATGTCGCCTTTATCTGTGATTATGTCCTGTTCAGGAACAATCGAATGATGTTTAATCCGTATGGTCCTCAATCAGAAACAATAAAAGATGGGCAGCAGTTAAAAGACCTCATTGATAAAAGGATGATCCATAAAATCTGTGGGGTAAATTATGTAATGGATATTGAAGACTGGTACCGCACTCCTAAATTTACATAAAATCATGTAAACTTAGGTGAGAAAGTATCATCTTTCTCGTTTAATTCGGTTGCATATTT
>NZ_JBKGYF010000013.1:0-31330 GCF_046546175.1 Methanohalobium sp.
GGGTTAATGAAAGCGGTGGGATATACCTATTATGATGTTCTGACATTATTTATTGTAGAATCTATAGTTGTTGGGCTTTTTGGTGGACTATTGGGTACAATTGTAGGAATTCTGGGTGCCTATGGCGCGAATACTTTTCTTGATTTACCTAATGTGTTCCCCATGGAATTGATAATGATAGGAATTGTTGTTGCTGTTCTTGTAGGATTGATTGCAGGAGTGTACCCTGCAAGCAAAGCCGCCAAGATGGATCCGGTTGAAGCTTTAAGATATGAATAATAGATAGGAGTAACATTATGGATGGAATATTTAGTTTGATGTTGTTGGTTATTGGAATTTTATTTGCGGTTTTAATGGTATGGGTCTGGAGGAATAATGACCTTACAACCCTAAAAAAATCGATATTAAGTTTGTTGCTTGTTGTAATTTCGATAGTATCGGTTTACGGGTCATTTGCATATGTATTGATATCTTCAGACCATGCCTATTATACAACCGATGGAAAAAATCTGGGAGATGTGGATCATGAAGAAATAGTCAACAACTCAAGACAGGCAGGCTATACAATTAAAGGACCATATTTTGTAAACGCTGAAATTGAAAAAGCAAAAGGCTTGTATGCCCCTTCAGATGAATTGAAATCGCGTTTTGGTCAAGATTATTGGGTAGCAGGGATTGGCAATTATTACACAGAAGAATCCTTTTTTGAATCAGAGTTTATCAGAGATGAAAAAGGGACAAGGATAACTTTTTTCAATGAATCCCGTCCTGATTCCTACTTTTCTTCATTTAAAGTGGAACATCTTCCGGATGATGAGTGGATTACTGATCAGTTTGAACTGATGTTTAGTCTTGACAGTGCTCAATCCCAGAAATATTTGAACCAGTTAAAGGACGAGATCAGAACCAGCAATCAATCAATCGTCGTTATCACAATAGAACAATATCCGGATTTCAATGCTGTATACCATGAATATCAAAATAGGAGCAAAAACTCTACATCCACTGTCAGTCGGGGCGAAGGTTGGATTACACAGACATTTTACAGAAATGGGAATATTACTACAGGAACCATTGTTTATGTAGTACCGAACATGGAGCTAATCAATTACCATGAAGGGGATAAATATACCATAAAGATGGACAGAATGGGAGGCATCCGTTTACAGATAGAGCTGGATGTTGGTGAACAGATACCTGAAGAAGAATATAAACAGATTTTCAAACAGATGTTTGGTAGGTTGGGATTGCCACCGCAAAGGATTGAAGATTTTGAATTTGATTACCAGCCTTCAGTCTGGTAATCCATTATTCCTCATCAAGGATTTCTTCAAGTTCTCTCTTTCTTCCTTTTGGTATCTGGTTTTTTATACCATGTGAATTTTTAAGTCCACATCCGATAATATAGTTCCTGTATCTTAGTGCTATATATCCATAACCCAGACTGTTGTTTTCCAGATATCTGCCATTAATGATGGTTTTTAAATCGTTTGTATCTATATCTGCAATATTCTTTTTGATATTTTCACCAAGATATTGCAGTACATAGGTTGTGGGTTTTAAACTTTTAAATTCCGAATCCATAATCCTTAAAGCTCGTATACCACACGAGATGTATTTAGGACTTGGCTCAAGGTCTGGCGAAGTTATCCAGAGGCTGTTCCCCAGCCAATATACATTGTAATGTTTCCAGAGTTTCCTGTTTACACCAAATCTTTCAAAAAAATAATTTTCAAGTAATTTTTTTGAATCTGGCAACAAATATCCCTCCAGAATCCAGTTGATGTGGATAAACCCGGACGCATTTTTCTAATTCTTTTCCAAGTTTCATGTTTTTCCATTCTGTAATTCCGGATGAATGGGGAAAATAAAAACCGGTTTTTCCAGTTTACCATAGTCCAAGAACTTGGATACTACAATCTCGTTTTCCTCGGGTGCAAAAGTACAGGTTGAATAAACAATAGTTCCACCGTTTTTCCATAATCTGAACGCTTTCTCAAGCAGATTCTCCTGCAACTTAGAAAGTTTTGTTATTACATCTATGTCGGCACCGTTTATAAGGTCTGAGTTTTTCCTTGCGTTTCCTTCAGCTGAACATGGTGCATCGACAAGAACTTTGTCGAATTTGGGTTCTTCTGGAAGGTTTCTCCCGTCTCTTTCAAAAACCTGTACATTAACACATCCAAGACGAGATATATTGGACAACAGACTGCGGATTCGATTTCTTTGAATGTCGTTTGCCAGTATTTCCCCTATATTATCCATTAGAGTTGATATCTGGGTGGTTTTACTTCCGGGTGCAGCACACATATCCACCACTTTTTCACCGGGCTCGGGATTCAGAGCAAGAGGGGGTATACCTGATACATATTCCTGTACATGATATTTACCAAGCCAGTGCAAAATGTTTTTTCTTGGTTCAAAACCGATTTTAAAAAATTATCATTCCACTTACGTTGTTCAAAAACCTTTCCGTTTTGTCTCAGGATGTTTTTAATTTCGGAAACATTGGATTTTAATGTATTAACTCTAATATCATAAGGTTGTGGTGTATGAATAATTTTTTTGAATAAATCAAATTCTGGAATGATGTCTCTGTAACGCTCCATGCTATTCCTCTTACATTTTTTAAATTATCAATGAGGGTCACGTACTTAATCGTGAGGGTATATATGAAGGTAGCGAAATCATAATAATTTCAAAACAGTACATTTGCTGAATCAGTTGTAAGTACCAAAACAGATGAAAGAATCAACCACAGTACATGAAATGTTGCTAAGTATGGAAATTAACGTAACTATATATTCCTATTTATTTTTTGACGAAAATATATATATATATCTTGCTGATATTCTGCCTTAAAATTAAGGAGGTATATCAATATGTGTATAGCAGGTGTGACCAACCGTATGATGAAGAAATTACAGGGTGAAGAAGATATTTACGAATCGGACAATGAAAAGAATGATGATTTCAATTGAATCATCCTTTAAATTTAATTTTTAATTAATGCGACGCCGGGGCTGGGATTCGAACCCAGGAGTCCCTGAAGGGACAACAGGTCTCGAGCCTGCCGCGTGTAGACTCCACAGCAGATTTTGTTACCGTTGGATTTGTCCGCTCTGCCACCCCGGCAGAAGTGTATTAACAGTTAAGTTTTATTAGATGATGGATTTTGAACGATTTCATCCGTTATATAAGTATCGCGGATTAATAATCCAGAAGTGAACTCTGACCACTCGAACCGGGACTGGATCTATTATCGAGATTAGATTTGGATGTTTTTGTTTTCCCAGGTAGCTCAATCCATCCGTACTCTCCCCCTCCACCAGGATGCAGTATAACATCCTCATTCCTGAATGCAACTATAGCATCAATAATCCTTTCATCCACATCAAGGGATTCGAGTTCCGCATCCACAAGGACTGCTATTTCGCTTCCGAATTCTTTGATCAGTGTATTCCATGCTCTGGTCACTCCCTTTGTATTGATACTGGAATGACCCAGTGACTTCATGATTATTTCTGCAAGAGGTATAAGGTGGATGTATTCTGGACGGTAGTCCGGATGCTGTGGTTCATTAAAATCAGCAAGTTCATTTACTCTGTCTGACACTCCTTTTTTAATTTTTCCACCGCATGGACATCTCCAGTTCGATGATTTTGCTTCTTTATATGTATAATGTTTTAAACATTTGGAACTGATACATGCAGATTCATTGTATTTGCCTTCCTGTGGATAAAATCCAACATTAAGATTGGCATTAAAACCTTCTTTTCTTAATATAGCCTTTTCAAGTCCTTCAAAACTGATGTCTGGTACTTTAAAACGGGTAAATTCCCTGGCAAGTTTGTTCGACCAAGGGGAATGTGCATCTGAGTTGGTAAGAAACGTCAGTCTTTGCAGTTCCTTTATACGGTCTGCATAATCACTGTCTGCACTTAATCCCAGTTCCACAAAGGATATGTAATCTGTCATGTCACCATAACAGCTTTCGAGAGAATCATGTGCTGCATATATAGCAGTCCAGGGGGTGAATGCATGAGAAGGACCTATTAAAGCACCGGTGTCCCTTGCAGCTTCAGCGATTTCACTTCCGCTTAATCTGACAGATGGACGCCCGTCTGATCCAAGATCGCCATGTTTTCCGATTATATCTGCGAGTTCTTCTGCTTTTGAAATGGATGGCAGAATTAACACATGATGAACTCGGTTTTCATCTTCAATTTCAGTTGTAAGTGTAAAATGGGTACCCTTTATCTGTATGTTTTCATCATTCGATGATGCATTTTTAATGTCCTGCAACCAACTAGGGTGTGTACAATCACCAGTACCTACAAGGTCTATACCTTTTTTAGCCGCCTCCTCTGCTATTGTGGGCAAATCCATTTTTTTGGATGTAGCCATGGAATATTTAGAATGAAGGTGGAGGTCGGCATTGATTTGCATGAAAAACCTCTTAAATAATATAGTTTATATCTTCATCTTTCTGAGTGAGCTGTTTGGAATCCTGCTGCTCTTTCATTGTTTTTATTTTTTCAACAACCTTTTCCATCTCTTTTGCTCTCTCTTCTAGTGCTTCCTCATCAATCTCGATTCCCAAAATTTTATCAATCACACGCATTATCGATTGTGCACTTTTCGGGTCAACGATGTATCCAGAAGTCAACCCCATAAGACAGGCAGCACCGATATTTCTGAATTTACACAATCCAAGTAGTAAACCTGAAGCACCAACTATACCATTCCCTGGCTCGTTTTCCCTGAATTCCACACCATGTTCTTCCAATTCTTTCACAAATTCTATATTGTTTACTGCACCAATGACACCTTCATTATAGTTGAATTCACCTGTCGGGAACCCCCCGAGTGTATAAACCCTTGACACTCCAAAATCTTCAGCAAGGTCCAGATAAAGGTCTCCCAGTTCATAATGACCTTGGTTTGTTGAACTTTGATGGTCACCGGCTAATATGAGTATGTCCTGGCCATTGATATTGCAGGTATATATCTCGTTGTTCGCAAGCCTTATAGTGTTGTCTTTGTTCACCAGTACCTGCGGAGGGAAATGAGGGGAATAAATTTCGATAAGTTTTTCACCTTCAAGATTTTCGATAAGATGTTCTACTACAAGTTTTCCTACGTGACCTACCCCGGGGAGTCCTACAAACATTATGGGATTGTTTAAGTGAACATCCTCTTTTAAACGAATAACCTCTGTCTCCTTCATGTTGTATCCTCTATTTGCTTGCTTTGTCTTCGGTATTTCCCATATCTGTCAGCAGGAGAAAAGCGAGCTGGGTTGGGATTGACGGTTTTCCCACCACAATATGGACAGGATATTTCCAATGTATACCTGCTACATTGTTTGCATTTGCTAATTTTATGTCCCATTGCAATCAATAATTCAATTGAAAAATTATACACTAGCGGATTCTATGTGTCTGTAGAATTCACCTTTGCCGCCCAGTTCTTTGATGGTACTTATCACATTTTCAGCAGCTTTTTTTAATGCATTTTCAGCAGTTTTGTAATCAGGTGCATTGATTTTGATACGGTACCTGGGAGCGCCTATGTAACTGATGTTAATTTTGACATCGTTGTCATAATTTTCTTTTGTATTATCAGCAGCTTTCATAGCTTCCTTTATTATTTCTATACCATTTGGAGCATGGCTGGTGAGGTCGAGATATCCGGCAATTTCTACATAGGGTATTTTTATGTTATCCTGGGCAATTTTGGCAATTTTTTCTGCCAAGGATTTGTCGATTTTTATGTTCTCAAAAGCATCCATTCCATACATGGCAGCTTCTTCAAATGCAGAATAGGAGCTTCCGAATTCTTCTGAAAAAATAGCTTTCAGATTTTTCATTGTCTTGTTGTCAGTACCGGTTTCCTCTGCAACAAACTGTAACCACTTGGATGCTTTCTGCTCGTTTTTCCACTGCTGGATTTTTTCACGTTTTTGATGCTCATTGACATCTTTCAGTGAAAGGTCGATATGCCGCCTTGTAGGGTCTACCCTTAAAACCTTACAGACAATTTTCTGTCCTTCACGTACATAATCACGGACGTATTTTACCCATCCGGCTTTAATTTCAGAGATATGGATAAATCCTTCTTTATCACCGTACTCATCAAGGGTGACGTATGCACCAAAATCAGTAACGTTTTTAACCGTGCATACTGCAAAATCGCCTACATTCGGCCATTCGTTGTTGTTATTGTCCATCATATATCACTATTGACTCTCTTTTTATTTACTTTTTATTCAAGAACTTCTATGATATGTGTTTTTATAGTTGATTTGCCACCCGTTGGTTCAGCAAGTGTCCTGCCGCATACGTTACAGGTAATTTCCCTGCTAGCACTTCCAAAGATTATCTGTTCATTTTCGCAATCATTGCATTTTACCCGTAAAAATCTGCTTTTAGGCCAGTTGTTCATACTATTCAATCCTCTGTATTGTGATTATTCATTAAATTCAAACCGTTTGGTTCTGAAACCAGGTCTTTGATGCGACTTCCCGCATTTGGTGCAGTGGTATTTAAGTCTCACTCTTTTGGTTGGTTTGTCCCCACCAGGAACCTTGGAGAACTTTCCACTGTTACCAATACCGGTTCTGCGTCTTTTCTGTCTTGTTATGTGGGTCATTGATGATTCTTTGCCTTTTTTTGCTTTTTCTATTTTATGTTCTGTATGCATTTTACAGAAAGGGCAATGTGTCCTCATTTTTTTCGGAAATTTCATGATAAACACCTTTAGTATTTCGATAAACATTAGTTAATATCAATGAGTTGTACAGCATTTCGCTTAACAAGTCCATTGGCATTGGGAGCTGGTAAAACAACAACATCTTCGGAATATAATGTATAATTACGATTGTCTACAGCTTTAAATGTAGGTATGTCTTTCAATACTCGGACAACAACGTACTCTTCATTTATATCATTTTTGCTATTGGGACTGGTATTAGTCTCGTTTTTGTTTATATTGCTATATTCGGATTCCAGGGGTTCTCTGTAGGTTGTAGCAGTTTGGTTCTCCTTTGATACTTCAACATCATCAACTGGATTTTCTGATACAGAACTTTCAGTGGCTGTATATTCAACCTGTTTGTTGTTATCTCTTGCATCAGGATTGGTTACCGGTTCGATTAATTCCTGATGGGAAGTATGGATGGCGGAAAGTATGGAATTATACACTTTTTTTTCTTCAGGCAGGAGTTTATCAAGGTCATGTTTTGACGGGTTCTTGGAGAACGCATGAGATTTGGCGTATGAGGTTATTTTTTTTATTCTATGGATGAATATATTTTCAACATCTATAACGGCACTTTCCAGCTCATCTTCCAGCATCTTGGATTCCATAGAACGGGGATTGTTTATTTTTTTAATTTCATTCTCCAGTTCAATTATATATTCCTGCACCCTTTTATAAAAATCAGGAGGGATTTTATTAAGTGTAGAATTGCGTTCTTCCCTGAGTCTGTTTTTAAGCTCGGTTCTGTCCATATTCTGCACCCCCTCTGCACATCAAATAGATTGCTGCATATCCGGGCAATTCTTGTACCCCTTCATACACATGGAATTCATTGCCTTTCATTTCTATGGTGGACGGCTGTGTCACATTTAATGTAATCGGATTGTCCTCAAAAACAACTGCATCATCAAGGGGTTTAAAATTCTCAAGCTGGGATGCTGAAAGAACTGTAACTTTTAGACCTGAACCTCCATGAAGTGAACCCGGAACTCTTATAAGGCGTTTGATATCAGAAGTGACTGGTTCATCGACATTAGCAATTATATTTTCTACAGCCTGTTTACCAAGGTATTCAAATAATTTCTTCGAAGTGTTTGAAACCATATCTATTTTGCCTTTTTTTAGTAGTGATAACTGTTTTTCGTTGTTGAATATATTTACCAATTTTTCAGCAGTTGTTTTCCCTACACCACTAAATTTTGTAAGCCTTTTAACAGGTTTATCTTCATTTACTATATTTGAAATGTAGGATATAATGTAGTGGTTGATTTTTGACCCCCATCCACCGTCATTTTCAGAAGGGAATACAAACATACTGGCATCACGTCTCCCTGAATCTCCGGATACACTTCTTTTTCCTATTATCTGGCTTATATCAAGCCCCCTACCACTGATATAATCCACAATTTCACGCCTTTCTGCACTTCCCAGTGACCTCACAGATGGATGAGATATATGAAAATGATAACCTCTGCCGCCTGAAAATACGATGTTTATATCTTCTTCTCCAAATCCAAAATCGTCAGACAGAAAATCGTAGAGTTTGAGAGCTTCCTGTTTAACGTTTTCTAGCATATCAGAGTATGACTCAGGAACATTTGGAAGATGGTCTGCGTCAAGGTCAAATACCAAATCGGATTGAATCCAGTTTTTATCCTTCATGTTGGATGCACTGGGGTATTCATAGTACGCTACAGAATAATATGCATGTGCGGGAACTCTCCATGTAAGGTAATCCTGCAACTCCCCCGGCGAACCAAAAGCCATGTGGCGGCGCATGACAGTTTTTGGCATATCGTCAAATAGTATGAATCCCCATTCACGGGTGGAATATTCAGGAGGTAGGTGTATGTGCGCGTCCTGATAATAGTTCTGGAACCTTTTCTTTAGAAAATGCAGAGTTTTATCATTCATGTTGTTGTTTTTCGTCCTATCTGGTTGATGTGGGGCTACAAATAATATAACATCTTTATTATGGATTTGTATATTATACTTTTATTTTTGCCCTTATTGAGGATAAACCTTATAGTTGAATCTGACATTTTTCATCGTCTATGAAAAAGAAACAAGAGATGTCAAGTGCTGATATATCCGCTCTTGTATCAGAATTATCAGAGGGATCGAATTCAATTGTTGGTGCTAAGATCAATAAAATATACCAGCCAACACCTGATGAGGTCAGAATAAATATTTATATCCCCCGTGTAGGGAGGGACAATCTGGTCATCGAATCAGGAAAACGTATACATTTGAGCAAGCATCTCCGATCCAACCCCAAAATGCCGGGACCGTATCCCATGCTTCTCAGGAAACATATAATGGGCGGTCGAATCATCTTTATCAGGCAGTACGATTTTGACAGGATTGTTGAAATAGGGATATCAAAGGGTGAAACTGATACTATACTGGTTGCGGAATTCTTCTCACAGGGTAATGTCATTCTTCTTAACAATGAACGCAAAATCATCCTCCCAATGAAGCCCAGAACATTCAGGGGTCGAAGAATACAGGGAGGAGAGAAGTATGAATATCCTGAATCCCAGATCAGCCCTCTTGAAGCGGAAGAAAATGACCTTAGCCAGGCGTTTACTTCCAGTAATGAAGATGTGGTACGTACAATAGCAACCAGTTTCAATCTCGGGGGTCTGCTCGCAGAGGAGGTGTGTGCAAGGTCTGAAGTAGATAAGAATAAATCAGTAGATGATGTCACATCCGATGAAATCTCCAAGCTCTTGAAAGCTTTAAAAGACGTGTTCTCTCCAATTGTAACCGGTGAACTCAAGCCCTGCACAATAAAACAGAAAACAAATAATAAATCAGAACCTGTTGATGTGCTCCCATTTGAACTTGTACAGTACCAGGATTATGAAAAAGAGTATTTTGAATCATTCAACAAAGCACTGGATGAATTCTTTGGAAAACAGGTTGTAGAAGACGAGAAGAAAGTCCAGGAATCCGCTAAAAAAGAAAAAGTGGACATATATGAGCGAAGACTTCAGCAGCAGCAGACAGCTATTGAAAAATTCGAAAAGGAAGCGAATAAATATAACTCGGTAGCAGAAGCTATTTATGCACATTACCCGCTTGTTGAAGAGGTAATTTCTGTTTTAACCAGCGCCCGTAAAAACGGATACTCATGGGATGAAATTAAATCCAAACTGAAAGAAGCAGAGAACATACCTTCTGCTAAATTGATTCAGAAAATAGACCCAAAATCGGGTACAATTGTGATGGACCTTGACGGTACAAAAGCAACACTTGATATCCGTTATCCGGTACCCCAGAATGCACAGACATACTATGAAAAAGCTAAACGGGTTATGAAAAAACGTGAAGGGGCTCTTCGTGCAATCGAGGAAACAAAACGTATCATTGAAAACAGGGATAAATCCCAACAACAGACAACAAGAAAACATAAAGTGATACGTAAAAAACACTGGTATTCACGTTTTAGATGGTTCATATCATCAGATGGTTTCCTTGTTGTAGGTGGACGAGATGCAGATACCAATGAAGAGATTTTCAAGAAATACATGGAAAAACAGGATATAGTTCTCCATACCCAGGTACCGGGGGCTCCACTGGCGATTGTAAAAACAAAAGGCTATGAAATACCTGAACAGACCATGTATGAAGCGACACAGTTTGTTGTTTCATATTCCAGTATATGGAAAGCTGGACAGTTTAGTGGAGAATGTTACTGGATCTGGCCCAATCAGGTCTCAAAAACCCCAGAATCCGGTGAATTTCTGAAAAAAGGCTCGTTCATAATACGGGGTGAGAGAAATTACTTTAAGAACGTACCAATAAGTGTAGCGATTGGGCTTGAACTTGAAGGAGAAACAAGGGTGATAGGCGGACCACTGGAATCAGTGAAAAAGGATGGTAAATACATAATTGAATTAATGCCTGGCAAATACAATCAGGGAGATCTGGCAAAGAAAATATATAAACTCTACATGGAACAGTTGAAAGACGTTCATTTTGTAAAATCTATAGCATCACCAGACCAGATATCCAATATGCTTCCACCCGGTGAATCCGATATTAAGGATAAAAAGGATTTTTAATTAAAGGGAGCTGTATATATGAGAGTAACAAAGCGTAACCTGAAAGGCAGGGAAGGTGAAATCTCGCTTACCCCTGAAACACTGGATGATCTGTGGCATCTGAAATATATTATCGAAAAAGGCGACCTTATATTTGCACTTACCAGACGTAAAGCGGATTCTGATACTGATAAACTTAGACCTGAAAAAGCAGAGAAGAAAACCAAAAGGCTTGGTATACGTGTAGAATCGTTGGAGTTTCACAAATTTTCCAACAGATTGAGGATACACGGAATGATTGAACAGGGTATGGATCAGGGTTACTATCACACTCTTAATATCGAAGACGGGACTAATGTGTCCATAATAAAGACCTGGAAAAAGGACCAGATTGAAAGAATCGATGAAGCTGAAGCTGCTTCCAAAAGACCGAAAGTTGTGATTGTGGCAATAGAAGAAGGTGACGCTGACATCGGTCTGGTACGACACTACGGGATTGAACAGTACTCTCATATCACTCAGTCCTCAGGTAAAGGTGAAGGGACTTTAAGGGAAGTTTTTTTTGAAAATATCCTGGATCAGTTGAAACATGCAGCCCCTGGTTCTGAAGCTATTGTGGTGGCAGGTCCGGGTTTTACTAAAGAGGATTTCATGGAATTCTTTAAAAACAAAGAACCAGAAATGGCTTCAAATGCTGTAGTGGAGGATACATCATCAATCGGTATAACCGGTTATCAGGAAGTTCTTAAAAGGGGGGCAGTAGACAGAATAATGGAACAATCCCGGATTGCCAGAGAATCGTCTTTAATGGATGAACTTTTAAAGATAATGTCAACTAATGGGAAGGCAGAATACGGGATTGAGCAAGTGGAAAATGCGATTTATTTTGGAGCAGTGGAAACTCTTCTAATAACTGATGAAATGCTTAGACAGGAAAGGGAAAAAGAGGAAATAAATATTGATTCCCTTTTGCAGTCGGTAGAACAGGCACAGGGGAAAGTTGTTGTTTTCAGTACCGAATTTGAACCCGGTAAGAAACTGGATTCATTGGGTGGCATAGCAGCATTGTTGAGATTTAAGGTTTAACATTCAATAAAAAAGAAAAGTAGAAAATAGTTTCACTTTTTTGGCTTCAAAGCTTCAGCGATTCGTTGCCCCAGGGTTTTTGCTGCTTCTACGGCCTCGGGTTGGTCTCCAAATCTGTTGACACCAACCGATTCTACAGTGGCGTCGGTGCCATACATCATTTTTATACCGGTAAGGTCACATTCATCTCCGTAACCGCATTTGATACATGGCAAGTTGCCCAATATTTTAGCTGACCCTACAAAGTTCATACCTTCTTCCATCATGTAATACATGACAGCATTGACACCGTTATCACATGAGGGTGGAAGCATTTCACATGAACTGGGTACTGCGCAGGTAATAACTTCTCCGCCAGGTTTGCCCTGCATGAATCCGCATTTATGACGCAATAGATAAAGTCTCTCAATGAACGCTTTGGTACGAGCATCCAGTGATGAATAAGGGGTATATCCGGCAATAACCAGTGCATCTGCATTTTTTGCTTTTTGAGCTAATGTATTGCCGTCATCATTGATGACACAGGTTTTGTATCTACACATTTGAGGCATGCTCTGCAGGGCTCGATATTATAGTTTTTCAATCTGATAAATTCGGTATCCATCCCTGTAGCGTCCAGTACGGTTTTTAAAGCTCTATCTGTATTACTGTCTTTTATGGGTGAACCTGACACACCAAGAACTTTCATATTTATCATTCCTAATTATTGATATTATCTCGGTCAGGTTTATATAGTTGAGCGTTATAATAATGTATCAGCTATATATAACGGTATGCTATAATAACCAACTATAGTTTTTGAGAAAAATGGTTACTCTGGAAATATCTGTTTAAACGCCCTTTTTGTGGATTCTATACATAGTGTCTCTTTTCCATCTTTATAGACACGGACAACTCCACCTGATTCAGAAACAGTAACAGCGATAGCCACTGTATCTCTTGTAATGGCAGCTGCGGATACATGCCTCCCACCGAGTCCTTTATTGATTACCAGGTCTTTAGCGTCAACATCAAGATATTTTCCGGCAGCCTCTATAACTCCGTCTTCTGATACAACAAAAACGCCATCCAGTTGTGCAAACTCTTTTATGGATTCCCAGTTTTGTTTGTTCAGTATATTCCGGTTTGATTTTGAATGTCCAGCATAGGGGTTCAGAATCATCTGATGCGACCTTGACATAACTTCATCAACATCACCGATGATAAATGCAGTTCCAATCTGACTTCCCTCTCTACCGGTAGCTGCGATGTCAAAGGCGATTGTAAGTACAGCACGCATAACTTCAGGTGATACTCGTTCTTCACATTCTCTCATTGCTTTTATCAGTGGGCTTTCACTTAAATCATGGACGATTATTGAACTGGAATCCTTTGTTTCAACAATACCCACAACAACGCCTCTTTTCAAATCTCCAAGCAGATGTTCAATGGCAGCTATATTTTCCACATTCTTTGCATTCCCTTCTACTTCTTGGGTGATTTTGCCAGCGATTTCCTTCCCATGTTCCTGTTTTTCTGAACTGGTAGAAACCAGATAATCGATTATGCTTTTTGGTCTTCTTGGAGCAAAATATACAGGTATATCTGTGGTAAGGTCCTCAAGTTTGATATTTCCTGATACAATTATTGCCTCTGCTCCGAGTTTTTCTGCGAGATAGAGTGCTGTTTTTACAATATTTTTTTTGATTACCATTCCATCGCCTGTATCGTCTGTCATGTGCCATTTATTAATTAATTTATTGTTCATTGATTATAATGAAATACATAATTTATAAAAATGAAGGTATAGTCAAAGTAATATTTGTCGAAAACCTATCTGTTATTAGGTGATTTATATGGTTCGAACTTTTATCTCGGTTGACCTGCCTCAGGAATACCATGAAAACATATCAGAGATACAGTCCAGATTGAAAAATTTCAATGTAAAACTGCTAAAACCGGAATTTGTTCATATCACATTAAAATTTCTGGGAGAAATCGATGATGACAAAGTCCAGAAAATATCAAATTCACTGGATAAAATCGATTGTGAACCTTTCAATGCTACAATAGCAAAAGTAGGTGTCTTTCCAAAGCCTAAATACCCTAAAGTGGTGTGGCTTGGAGTTGAAGGGGACTTCAAAACACTGCATAAAAATGTAGAATCTTTACTCAAAGGTTTTAATTTTGGGGAAGATAACCGTAAGTTTTCGGCTCATGCTACAATTGCAAGGGTAAAACGATTGCCTAAAAAAGAAAAGGATTTATTCCTGGAAACCCTTGATGAGATAAAAGATATTGAATTAGGCTCAATGTGGGTAGACACTGTTAAACTTAAAAAAAGCACATTAACTCATGAGGGTCCTATATATGAAACTCTCCATAAAGTAAAATTAAAATAAGAAAATGGAAACATCAAAAACCATTTTTCAGCTTATTCATTTTCGTATTTATCAAACCCACTGGAGCGGACGATGCTTCTGTTGGATGTGATTATCAGACACTCCACATTATCCAGTTGTTCGATCATTTCAAGCCCTTTCTCTTCACCCAGCACAAACACTGAGGTAGAGTAGGCATCAGCATCCATTGCAGTCTTTGCTATTACAGTGGAACTTATAATTTTACTTGTAGATTTGCCTGTCCTTGGGTCCACTATATGGGAGGCATCTATTGAATCGTTATAGTACCGTTCATAATTCCCGCTTGTTGCAACAGACATATTGTGCAGATTCATTTTAGTGATATACTCACCACCTTTATCTGGATTCTGAAGCCCGATTCTCCACTTTTCATGCCCCTCTCTATAGCCGATATATTTTCCATCTCCTCCGGCATTTACAAAACCATGCTCTATACTATCTTCTTTTAATGATTCAATAGCTTTATCTACAGCAAATCCCTTTGCGACCCCACCAAGAGTAATTCCCATATCCTTCTCCATGTAAATATCTGTAGCATCTATTGTTACGTTGGATATGTTTACATGGTCTAATGTGTCATTGATTTCTTTATCGGTGGGGGGTTTTTGCGGTCCGTCTGGAGCAAATTTGCTTTCCCACAGGTCTATTATAGGTTTTGCAGTGATATCAAAGGCGCCATT
The DNA here is from genome assembly GCF_046546175.1 of Methanohalobium sp. Taxonomy (NCBI): domain Archaea; kingdom Methanobacteriati; phylum Methanobacteriota; class Methanomicrobia; order Methanosarcinales; family Methanosarcinaceae; genus Methanohalobium; species Methanohalobium sp. Next base: position 14,980 of record NZ_JBKGYF010000013.1, read on the forward strand.
GCTTATGTCATGATAGTGTTGTGATTTTTCTATAATATATACCAATTCTGGACTGGTATTTTTAAAAAATCCGCGTTCATTTAACTTATAAAGCTGCGTATTCTCATCATAAGCACTCATAAGTTTTTCACTTTGCAGCATTTTATCAAAAGCTCTATCGATACTTTCTTCTGCATGATTTTTATTATCGTCTCTTATTTGTATTGTAACTGTTGTATCCATCAAACTCCGAGTTTCTTTAAATGTTTTTAACTCGGATTCAACCTCATCTGAGTTATGGTTGTATACAAGGTAACCTGTTGAGAATATCAGGACTGCCAGAAAAATTACGACAATTTTATATTTCATGATAGTAATAGAATTAATGTTTAATATTAAATTTAACTCGAAAATTATAAGTACGGAAAATTTATTTTTTGAGAATTATATACCAGTTAATTACCCTGTTATGGATGTATAATTATGAGCGGTACCAACCCAGGAACTACTTCTACGAGAGGTTCTGATAAGCATAAGTACTTAATTGTAGCTATTAACCAGATTATGGAAGAAAATGGATGGAAAGGGATTGAAAAACATATTGGATCCCAATATGATCTTATTATTTATGTGAAATCTGGCTCAAATCTTGAAAAAGTCGAATTAAAAGCTCAGGTATTGGGTACCCGGCTCAATGTCAATTTTTTAGGTAGATTTGCAAAGAAAACTATGCTGGATAAAATCTTCGACCTTAATACCTATGAAATTCTGAAGAAATTTGAACTGGCTAAATACGTAGCAGATGATGGAAGTATTTTGAATGAACAGCGTCTTAGAAATACAATTGGAATCGTTATAAAAGAACTTGAAGATGCTACAGGTAATAGGTGACGGGGTTTTTATGCGGAAATTAAAAACAATCGTACTGGGTATAACATTATTAATGTTTTTTATATCAGGTGTATATGCATATGTAGGATACAGTGGTAGTGATGTTCTTGATAAACACTACATGATAGATGGTAAATGGTCTGAGAGTGTGTGTGGTGGCTGCCATTACAATGCAGATATAAACCCACTGGCAAATGATGCAGAAGGGTCCTATCACGTACAAACTGATATGGATAAATGGACACCACTAGATAACTTCCATATCTCAGAACAGGGTAAAGATGAATGGGTAAAAGAATTTGGACCCCAGCATCCCGGTGGGGGTCCTCTTGAAGAGTATGGAGTAGGCCTTGATTGCATGATTTGTCATGACCAGACAGGTGAATATGATTTTGATAAAAGGGCCGAAATGATTAGAAGCGGGAACTATGAAGATGCGGATTCTGCAGCCTGGGGGGAAGAAAGACAAAACCTTCGTCAGGAACCTCATTATGTAGGCAGTTATCTTCTTGATGTATTGACACCACTTCCAATAGTAGCAGAAATCCATGATTCTGTATTAGGATCATCCCAGAGAAGTTCATGTGAAGAACATTGTCATGCAGACCAGGTTGAAACAACAGGTGTTAACTGGGCAGATGAAAATTATTCCGAGTTCGATGTTCATGCAGAAGAAAGTTGCGTGGAATGCCATGAAACTATTGAACATCAGATAGGCAGCAGTACCATGCCTGCTGCACAGGAAGTGGGTGCGGAAGTTCAGAGTTGTCAATCATCAGGATGTCATGAAGGTATATCCCATGGTGGTACAGTTGATGCTCACCTTGAATTCCTTGAATGCCAGTCATGTCATGTAACTGAAATGCCTGGAGGGGAATCACAAGGTGGAGCGCCTCTAGAAGAATTCACATGGAAAAATGGAACTCGAGAAGACAAGGTAAAGATGTCCAGTTTTAAACCTACACTTGGATGGTCAACCAATTATTCAAGCACAGATAAACTTCCGCATTCATCCAGTATGGATGTTGAAGGAGCAAAACTAACATCATATAGTGTAATTACAGGTATATGGTGGGATTCAGGAACTAATGAAGAAGTAGCATCTAATCCTAACAATAGTACAACTGTAGGAAATCCAATACCACCATCTCATGTAAGTCAGGCAGATGCCAATGACGATGGTAATGTCACCCAAAATGAGATGCGTTCTTTTGACAGTAATGATGATGGTGTACCAGATTATCCCAATGCAATATTAAGACATGTGGACCTGCACTATCCGATAAACCATAATATAGCTGGTTCTGATACAGGATTATCAGATCCCCTTGAATGTGGTGATTGTCATGGTGCGTCAAATACAGAGCAACTGCAGAATATACATTTCGACGAAAAAATAGATGACTGTAGTAAGTGTCACACTACTAAACCTACATTGGATTGGGATTCATTGGGATATGAGAGTGACCCGGCAGGAGAAGGAAACTTTTCAGAAATCGAGATTAATGTAACTGCTCCAGGAGAGAGACCTGAAGAAGTGGAAAAAGATCCGGCTTTTTAAGGAGTTGTTATCCTTGGAAAATGTAGAAACATTGAATACATTACCAGAAAAAATGGTCATACCATTAAAACAGCATACCGGTGAAGTTTGTGAACCACTGGTTAATGTTGGGGATTCTGTTATCATAGGTCAAAAAATAGGAGAAGCGAAATCGTATAATTCAGCTCCTGTGCATTCAAGTGTATGTGGTGAAGTAACAGCCATAGAAGATGCTTTCCATCCTGATGGTTCCAGAGTAAAAAGTATTATAATAAAGCCCGATGATAGCGAAGAATCGGTTAATTTCTCACCTATTGAAAATCCCACCGGTTCACAGTTGTTTTCATGCATAAAAAACGCAGGGATAGTAGATTATACAGGCGAGCCGGTTCATTCAATTCTAAAACCAAACAGCAATGATATAAATACGGTTCTTATAAATGCTACCTGCCCTGAATGGATGATTGGTTATTTAAATACTGTTTATAATGCACCAAAACAATTACTCGAGCTGTTAAAATTTTTAATGAAAGCATCAGGGGCGTCAAAAGGTGCTATTGTACTTTCCAATGATGATAAAGAGTCTATCAATGCTTTTGAAAAAGAAAATATTGATGGCAACCCGGTCAATGTGGCACCAATTATTGGAAAAAGGACAATTGATTATTATTTTGAAGATATGAATTCAGATAGAATAGTGGTATCGCAGGACAGAATATTTGGAAAAAATATCCAGAACATTTTTACCTATTATGTTACAGGCTGCAAGCTGCCACCCGAAAAATATCCTTCTGATGCAGGAATTGCTATTTGCAGTGTGATATCAGCAAAAGCGTTATATGATGCAATATACGAGGGTAAACCTTCTTTTGAAACCGTGATATCAGTCTCAGGTATAGGTGACGGGAATCCGCAGAAGGTGCTGGTAAAAGTAGGAACATTGTTCAAGGATATAATAGAGGCAATGGGAGGTTACAGGGACAATTCGGTTAAACTAATAGCAAACGGTACAATGACTGGAATTGCCCAGTATACGGATGAAGTACCGGTTATAAAAACAACTACAAGTATAACAGTACAGACCGAAGATGAACTTCCAGAACACAATACATATCCATGTGTTCACTGTACAAAATGTGTGGATGTTTGTCCCATGGAACTTGTTCCAAGCAGGTTGGCTATACTGGCAGATCAGGGTCGTTTCGATGAATGCCACGAAATGCATGTTATGAACTGTATCGAATGTGGACGATGTGCAGCTATTTGTCCGTCAAAAAGACATCTGTTACAACTGAATCAATATGCAAAGGAAGCTATAAGGCGCGCCTATGAGGATTATCAGCCAAAAGAAGAATCATCCAATGTTACACTTGGCTGCTCATGTGGAGGAGGTAAATAATTATGCCGTTTACAGTATCACCACCACCGCACAAAAAAACATTAACAGATGTGAAAAACATCACCTGGTTCAAAATATTTGCACTTGTACCAATAGTTGTTATTTCTATATACTTATTTGGATTACCTGTATTGGGTCATATGATAGCAGCAGTATCATCAGCAGTAGTGATAGAAGCTTTAATCCAAAGACTACTCAATCAGAAAATCTCTGTATATGACGGAGATGTAATCTTGATAGGAATTTTGATGTCTCTGGTTATTCCTGCAGGAGCTCCATGGTGGCTACCGATATTAGGGTCTGTGTTTGCAGTAGGATTTGGAAAACATATATTCGGTGGTATAGGGTCGTATTCCTTTAATCCGGTACTTGCAGCCTGGGTGTTTTTGAGTCTTGCATATTCATCCTATATGACACCGGTTTCAGTACCGCAAATAGGTGCGCTTTCTGATTTGATACTGGAAACAGGTGCAGGTTATCCTGTAGGTGCATCTCCATTGTTTCTATTGATACCCGGTGCTTATCTTTTGTTGAGAAAATATGTAGAATGGAGGGTACCTTTAAGTTTTCTAATAACTGTATTGGGACTGGCTTACATATCTGGACATATACAGTATGTATTTACAGGAGCATTGATATTTGGTGGGTTTTTTATTATAACCGACACAGCAACATCACCTGTTACTAAAAATGGGAGAATTATCTACGGTTTGGTTGCAGGGGTACTGGTGTTTATTTACGGGTTTTTTTCAGATTATGTGGCAGGTACTTTCTATGGACTACTGCTGGCAAATGCCTTCTCGGCTTTTATAGAGAACAATACCTATCCAAAACCATTCGGCACAGAATCCTTTTTCCGGTCGAAAATCAACAGATTGTTAGGTAGGTTGAGCAATATATACTATACAAAGGTGTTAAAAGATGAATGAATCCAATAAAGAAATCATCAAAGTTATCTCTAAACTGGTGTTGATTTCTGTTGTGGCTTCTGCAGTACTAGGTGCCACCTATGTACCTACCCAGGAACAATTAAGACTTGCTGAACAGAAGGAAACCCAAGAATCGCTTACACAGCTCATCCCTGAGGTTGAAGAGTTTGAGCCAGTTTATCTAGGTGAAAATGAGGAAGAAGTGCTCTATTATGAGGCATATGATTCGAACGGGAATATTATAGGTTATGGATTTGTTACGGAAGAACCCGGGTATGAAGATGATATAAAAATGGCGGCAGCAGTTGATGCAGACCTTGAAAATCTGATTGGAATGAATATACTAAGCCAGGCAGAGACTCCAGGTAAAGGCACTAAAATTAAGAGCTCAGAATTTAAAAATCAGTTTGACAATTTACCATTGGATGACCTTGCATTGTCACAAGACAGTGGCGAGGTAGATGCCATATCAGGGAGTACAGTATCTTCAAGTGCAGTGGTTACAGGTTTAAACAATAAAGTATCTGAAATCAAACAGGAAATAAATAAATAAGGTGATATGATGGGTGTTTGGGATGAATTTTTACGAGGTATAACAAGAGACAACCCCATATTTGGACTTGTCCTTGGTTTATGCCCGACACTTGCGGTGACAACAACACTTGAAAATGCTATAGGAATGTCGGCAGCAACTGCTTTCGTACTGATATGTTCAAATGTATTGATATCAACATTTAGAAAGCAAATTCCTTCTGTTGTAAGGATTCCTATTTTTATCATGACTATAGCGACTTTTGTAACAATCATTAGTATGGTTATGGAAGCGTATTTCCCATCGATGTTTTCTGCGCTTGGAGTTTTCCTTTCACTTATTGTGGTTAATTGTGTGATAATGGGAAGGGCTGAAGCGTATGCTAGCAGAAACGGTACTTTTTACTCGCTAATCGATGCAATGGGTATATCAGCAGGATTCCTTGTAGCCCTTGGTTCTATGGGTGCTATCAGAGAATTATTTGGAACAGGTGAAATTGTAACATTTGGATATCAGCTGTTAAGTATACCAATTGATCCATTAGATTACATGATTATCCCGCCTGGAGCTTTTTTGACAATTGGTATTTTGATGATGAGTGTAAATTACTATAAGGCCAGAAAGCTTGAAAGAGGTGATTAAACTTGGCAGATGAAACGTTATTCTCTGTTCTGATGCAAGGTGTTTTCATAGAGAACCTTATCCTTATGCAATTCCTTGGTTTGTGTCCTTTTATAGGTGTCACGAAGGATACCAAGAGTTCTGCAGGGATGTCATTGGCTGTTATTTTTGTAGTTACCATAGCATCGGTTGTGACATATCTAATCTATACATTCTTACTTGAACCCATGGGATTGCAATTTTTAAGGATAATTAGCTTTATTGTGGTAATAGCATCCCTTGTACAACTTGTAGAATTTGTTTTAAGGAAAAAATCGCCGGCTATATATAGGTCACTTGGAATATATCTACCATTGATTGTAACTAATTGTGCAATACTTGGTTCGGTTCTTTTAAACATCAGAGCAGGTTATGATTTTACACAAAGTGTAACATTTGGGCTGGCAGCAGGAATTGGATTTACCTTAGTTCTACTTATAATGGCAGGTATAAGAGAGCGTTCGAGCCTTGTACATGTCCATTCATCTGTTAAAGGGGTTCCACATGCATTTTTCTTTGCTACCCTGTTATCGATGGCTTTCGTAAATTATTTTGAAGTGATACCATTGGGTGGTTAAAAAACACCGCGTAATATATATAATAGAGTATATAATAATTTCCTACCTTTATTAGAGGTGAATTTATATGGACTTCATTAATGTCATAATTCAATCAGTTGCAGTTCTTGGAGGACTTGGTTTTGCAATTGGTGCAATGTTAATTGTAGCATCACGTGTTTTCCATGTGGAGACTGATCCATTAGTGGAAGAAGTAATGGATGTACTGCCTGGAGCAAATTGTGGTGCGTGCGGTTACGCAGGATGCAGTACATTTGCTGAAGCAGTTGTAAGTGAGGATGCACCTATAGATGGATGCCCTGTTGGAGGATTTGAAGTAGCACAGCAGATTGGCGGAATACTTGGACAGGAAGTATCCCAAGGTGAGAAACAGTATCCTATTGTCAGGTGTAAAGGTGGTGTGAATTGCGTAAACAGATTCGATTATGTAGGTATAGAGGACTGTAATGCAGTAATGATGCTGTCAGAAGGTGAAAAAGGCTGTAGTTACGGGTGTATGGGCAGGGGCACATGTGTGAGGGCATGTCCATTCGGTGCGATATCGATTGGTGAAGACCGGCTTCCTCATATAAACAAGAACCTGTGTACAAGCTGTGGTCTATGTATTGAATCCTGTCCCAATGATATACTGACATTTGGATATGAATCCGAGAAGGTACACGTACGCTGTCGATCTCACGACAAACCAAAAACTGTGAAAGCAGTCTGTACTACTGGATGTATCGGGTGTAAGATATGTGAAAAGAACTGCCCTGAGGACGCTATAAAAGTAACCAATTTCCTTGCTGAAATCGACCAGGATAAGTGTACAGCATGCGGAATCTGTGTAGAAAAATGTCCCCAAGGTACAATTGAAATGAAAGAAACCGGAGAAGAAAAACCCAAAGGAAGTACAAAACAGAGCACAGAAACATCAGAAACAGCAGAAGCGGATGCAGGATAATTTTTATCAATTATGTGAATTCGAGGACGGATAATAATGACATACAGGACTGCTATAAAACTAAATGAAAACATTGTAGGACTTTTATGTTATCTAGGTTTCTGGTTAACAGGAGTTCTTTTTTTGCTTATTGAGAACAACAATAAATTCGTACAGTTTCACGCACTTCAATCATTTCTAACATTTCTCCCACTCACATTGTTCATATTTTTGGTAGCATGGGTGCCTTTTGTTGGCTGGTTACTGGCAGAGTTCGTCGGATTCGGGGTGCTTTTAATTATGCTGATACTGGCATTTCAAGCCTACCGTGGTTCTAAATTCAGACTGCCCTTTGTAGGAAATATCGCGTACAATTACATTTACAAGTGAAATCGAATTAAATTTTATGTCTGGCATGTTTACTTTATTTAAATGGTGGAGGGTTTGTGATTAAAGAAGAAATCTGGATAGAAAAATATAGACCATTCAAGCTTGATGACATAGTAGGCCAGGGTGAAGCAATAAAACGGTTAAAATCTTATATCAGCACAAAAAATCTTCCACATCTATTGTTCTCAGGGCCACCAGGTGTTGGGAAAACCGCTGCTGCTGTAGCTATAGCCAAAGAATTATTCGGAGATGTATGGCGCCAGAATTTTACAGAATTGAACGCTTCTGATGAGCGTGGGATAGATGTTGTGCGAACAAAGATCAAAGATTTTTCAAAAACATCTCCTATAGGCGGTGCAGATTTTAAAATAATTTTTCTGGATGAAGCCGATGCTCTAACACCTGATGCTCAATCAGCACTCAGGAGAACTATGGAACGTTATACAAACAATTGCCGTTTTATACTATCGTGTAATTATTCTTCAAAAATAATAGAGCCCATACAATCCAGATGTGCAGTCTACCGTTTTCGTTCACTGTCGCATGAGGCGGTAGAAATACGGGTTCGGTATATAGCAGAACAGGAAGGGTTGGAGATATCAGAAGATGGGATTGAAGCAATCAAATATGTATCCCAGGGTGATATGAGAAAAGCAATAAATGCACTACAGGCATCAGCTCTCATAGATGAGGTTATCGATAAGGATACCATCTATAAGATAACTGCGACCGCAAATCCAGAGGAAATAGAAGCATTGGTACAAAAAGCACTGGATGGCAATTTTAAAGCGGCTCGTGAGACGATGGAAAAACTTATGTCAGAACAGGGATTGTCGGGTGAAGATATAGTAGGTCAGATATATCGGGCTATATTTAATCTGGATGTTTCTGAAAAATTGATGGTGGAACTTATTGACAAAATAGGTGAAACTGATTTCAGACTCACCGAAGGTGCCACTGAACGTATACAATTAGAAGCATTACTCGCCCACTTTACATTATCCCAATTAGAATAATATGCCACTTGAAAAATTATTTGTTCAATTGTTCGATGTAATGCCGTCATGGCTTTCAACCTTCCTTTTAAGTGCTCTTCCATTTTCGGAGCTTAGGGGTTCAATTCCGGTTGCACTGGTGATATACAATATGGACCCGGTACTTGCTTATTGCTTAGGTGTACTTGGGAATATGTTTCCAGTAATACCTATATTACTTTTCCTAAGCCCAGTATCAGCCTATTTGCGAAGATTTAAGTCATGGGATTACTTTTTTACATGGTTATTTGCAAGGACACATCGACGCCATTCGGAAAAATTTGAAAAGTACGGTACACTTGCACTGGTGTTATTTGTGGCTATACCTTTACCTGTTACGGGAGCTTGGACTGGTTGTGTGGCAGCGTTTGTTTTTGGTATAAAATTCAGACATGCATTAATGGCAATATTTTCGGGAGTTTTGATATCTGGAGTGATTGTGACAACACTGGTTCTTTCAGGTATAGGTGTTGCAGGAATTGTTGACTAAACAATTCGAAACGTTCATATTTGGTAATGTATATAAAAAGAAACAACAATACTATATATCATAATAATTGAGGTAATTACATGGCAAAAGAAAAAAAGAAAGATAAAGTACTGGAAAAAGAAGAAAGCTACTGTATCGGTTGTGGTATTTGTTTTGCAGTGTGTCCTATAAATGCTAAACTTGAAAAAAAGGATGAATTCGACCCGGATGATGTAAATCTTGCTATCAGGATTGTTAACGGTAAAGCATTAATTAATGAGGAAACATGCATAGTATGTGGAACATGTACCAAACATTGTCCAGTAGGTGTACTTTCAGTTAAAAAATTAGAATCAGCTGAAGCGTGAACTACTCCGTCTTTTCAGACGGAGCTTCCTGCGAGTACCCGTATCATTTTGGTAATGATTGAGTAATCATCCTATCCACAATAATTATGCCTGTTGTGATGTGGGTATGATACGTATCGGTAAAGTCTGATACATGATATACTACTTGAGACGAAAAATATTTATAAGTTTTTAAACGTCAGTAATTTTATAATAACATATATATTCATTAGACTCTCTCATCACCCAGCTGTTGCAGGTAGATTTCCTGCTACAAGGATAAAAAAAATAGAAATGCTGTATTTACAACATTTCTCTTGCTAACTTTATATCTTCTTCTTTTACAGTTTTTCTGCCGGCATGTTCTGCCAATTTAACTGCTTCTTTAGAAATTTCCAGCCCATATTCTTCTAATATTTCAGTAAGGGCGTTTGCAGCGGATTCGCTGACTCTTTCCGCCCCTGCATTTCTTATGACACGTTCTACAGGAGCAAGTGGGAGAATAGTCAAAGATTTCACCTCCAATTAACCTTTAATTTGTTGTTAAATATCTCTCATCTCTAAAATTAAGGAATAGATATATATAGTTTTTTATTACCTTTATATTATATAGATTTTAAAGAAAATCAAAACCATCTAAACCTTTAGGGTTAGAGCTTTAAATATGGGTTTGAAATATTCTTGTAGTTTGTAAATTGAAATCATTCTTATTCAGCAAAGGTGGATTGTTATGGATAGTTATTTGGCGCCTCATGTAGAAGAATTAACAAAGGCGCTTGAAAATGTAGATGAAAATAAATTAAAAGATGAACTTGAAAAAATGTTGAATTACCGGGTACCCATTGAAGAGGCAAAACGTACAATTCTCAGGAAATTTAAATTCAATGCATTATATCCAAAAAATATCAAAGATTTAAAAGTTAATTCAAAGGGTCTGGAAGTATCTGGCCGTATTGTTGATATCCGGGAAAAAACTGTCAACGTAGAAGGTAAAAAAGTACCTATATCATCCGGAACTATTGCCGATACCACTGGAGCATGTCATTTTACTTTGTGGAAAAAGACATCATTGAATACAGGTGACCCTGTAATGCTAAAAAATGTCTATACACGTACCTGGCAAAATCGCATCCAGCTTAATGTTGGCAACCGTTCAGAAATAGTCTACCTATCAGATGATTCATTCCCATCGGTTGAGGAATTAATCCGCCAAAACACAAAAAAACTATTTGATGTAAACCTGTCTGACCTGTATCTCAGTTCGGTAGCAGTAGTTGTAGAATTGTATCATAGGGAGGTAAATCTCAAAAATAGAAAAACCACTGTAATTGAAGGTGTGATTGCTGATGAGACAGCAAAACTTCCTTTCACGTCGTGGACTTCGCTTGAAGGTGTAGATATAGGAAAGGTCGTCCAGTTTGAAGGTGCTTTTGTACAAATATTTAAAGGAGTCCCTTCTGTAAATATCAATGAATCCACATCCGTAGATATTATAGAATCAACAGAAAATTATCCGTTTACTTATGAAACTGTTTCAGGTACATCTAAACCATTAACTATTGAAAAAGTTCTGAATAAAGATGGTTTGTTTGAAGTATCTATAGAAGGCAATATAATCTCTTTAAGGTCAGGTTCTGGTCTAATTACCCGTTGTCCGATCTGTAATCGCGTAATCTTCAAAAATAAATGCCGAGCTCATGGTACTGTGGAAGGCTATCATGATATGCGTATTAAAGCAATAATAGATGACGGGACAGGCGCAATAACTGTGATTCTTAACAGGGAACTTTCAGAGATAGTATATGGCATCAGTATGTATGAGGCTGAAGATATAATCCAGAATACATTGTCTCAGGATGCAGTATATGAAGACATGCGCCGCAGGCTAATAGGTAAATATCTGGGGGTTTGTGGAAATTCATCCCATACAGATTTCGGTCCTTCATTAGTTGCCAAGTCTGTCTGGGTTCCTGATAATTCACTGGATGACCGTGTACACAATCTTTTAAGGCGACTGGATACAGGCAATTATTGGCAAAAGGGGTGTGAAGCTGATGGTTGAGCGTGAAGTGGCTCAAAGGATTTTTGCAAAAGAGTTCAACGATTCAACACTTAATATAAATCCAGGAAGTCAGGATATTGATAACAATAGTGTTTATACTCCAAACTTTATAATTACTCCGATAGGAACAAAAATAAACAGGCTTTTTGTAGTCGGTGTGGTTACCGAAGTTGATAACCTAGGAGCTGATAATAGTATCTGGAGGGCTCGTATTGTTGATCCAACAGGAGCTTTTGTAGTATATGCAGGTCAATATCAGCCGGAGGCATCTATTTTTTTATCAACGCTGGAAGTGCCTGCTTATGTGGCAATTGTGGGTAAAGCCAGGGCATATATACCAGAGAATGGTAGTGTTTATGTATCTGTTAGGCCTGAAGAAATTAATTTGGTAGAATCCAGTATCCGTGACCAATGGCTGGTTGATACTGCGGAATTAACACTGGACAGGATTGATACTTATTTAATGGCATTTTCAACCGGGTTAAAAGGGTCAGACCTATATGATTATCTGGTGCAAAATGATGTATCACCTGAACTTGCAGATGGAATAACCCTATCTCTTGGATATTATCAGACTGATGAGAATTATATAGAAGAATTAAAGACAGCAGTAAGAAATTGTCTGGAATTGGTTGAAGTGGGCACCTCTGAATCATCAGAAAATGAACCAGATATCGAAGAATTTTTGGTGGAAATTATGAGGGAACTGGATGAGGGTAAAGGTGTGGATTATGGAGCATTAATAGACCTTGCACAGGAACGCGGGGTTTCCGAAAAAACCGTGGAAGATGTAGTAGGGTCAATGCTGTCAAATGGTAAATGCTATGAACCCCGTATAGGAATAATAAAAATGGTATCCTGATATTATTTTTCATCCTCGTCAAATGCTATACAAATATTGCGTGCATCTTTCACCAGTGATTTGGCCATGAATCCAGATTCTATCCTACAGGCGTGGATAACACCGGATGGGACAATACAAGTGGCACAACACCCTGCTTCTTGAGCTTTTTTCATCACATAATTATCTCTAATATCGAAGGTTTCCATTTTTGGAACTTCAATTCCTGAAAGGTTTTTCACTTTTTCACAGGAGCTTTCTATATTGATTGTAACATTCTTACCTTTTTCTTTTCCGTGTACTCTGTGAATGTAGTCACAGACATTTGAGTGTACAGTTAATTCTGTCATTTTATCCTGTTAGAATGGTTCTAATTATTTTTAAATAAATCTTTTGAGCCAAATAAGGTAGATTTATGCTGGAACCATTTATCGATATTATTAAGTAAGCAAAACAGTTAATTTAATCTATATAATAATTGCAAGTTTTATTCTATATAATGTAATAGAGGAATTAGCCATGGAGAAAGAAGAAATAATTGAAAAGGTAAAAAATAAAATTATAGAGATGCAGGGTGTATGTGATGTGTTTACCCTTAATGATGAAGATATTGAAAATATCAGGGAGCAGGAAAAAAAAGCTGAGGAAATGACTCTGATGGGACTCGGCAGAGGCGACAATCAGGGTGTAAAAGAAGTAATTGACCGTGAGGTTGCAATGGTGTTTACTACAACCAAGGAATTTGAATGGCCCTGCAGCCCCCAGGTAATACTTATGAAGGAAGGCGAAAAAATAGGAGAAGATATGGATGATACTGAAAAATTGAAGGAATATGAGGAAACCGGTGATGCACTCGTTATAGGAAATATTGTTATCTATGACAAATCCTCGATATCATCTTTAACGGGCTCTTCTAAACCGTTAGTAGTAGTTATGCCTCCTAAGGATTGTCCTACAGTGAATAAAGTACCTGAAATTAAGGATGTAGTTATGGGTTCACCATCACCACCAACAGATGAATATCTTAAAAACAGAATGAAAGCTGAATGTGATATTGGGATGGGCACGTTCTTACTCGGTTTTAATATTAAATAATTTGTCTTCGAACCGCCAGTAAAATGTGATATGAAATGGTTTTGTGTGGTAATCTAAAAACCATACATTAATTATATATTATATGAAATGTTATTTTTCATATAATAATGAAATAAATCAAATCAAATCAAATGAATATCAAATATAATTATATCAATTGGAGATATGGATTATGTATGGAATCGCATTGGATCTTGGGACGAGTGGTTTTAGGGCACAGCTTATAGACCTTGAAAATGAAGAAACCATTAAAACTGTAATAACAATGGGTCATCCATTGCCAGGTGGTAATGTTATAGACCACCTTGATTTTGCCATTGAGCTTGGGGAAGATATTGCAAATCGTATAATACTTAATGCAGTAAAAAAAATTATTAATGCGTTTAATGTTGACCTTTCTAAAATTAAGAAACTGGCTATATGTGGTAATCCCATTCAGTTGTCTCTTTTCCAGGATATGGAAATTAGGGACCTTGCATATGCTGGAAAAAATAAACAAGCAAGATTGGGAGTGGAGGATGTAAAAAGAGATTCCAGAGTGGTTCCTACAAAAGATATTTTTAAAGATATACTGGACATGCCCAATTGTAATATCATTGTCCCACCAGCAATTAAACATGAAATAGGGGCTGATGCGCTTGCGATGATGGTGAAAACTGAATTTCTGGACCAGACAGTCCCCTCTATTGTAACTGATTATGGTACCAACGCAGAAATGGCTCTTAAGGTGGGTGACAAAATCGTTACAGGAGGTGCGGCAGCAGGTCCTGCGATAGAAGGACAGGGAATAGGTTGCGGTATGCTTGCAAGTCCTGGTGCAATATCTGATGTAAACCTCGAAGGGAATTACTGGAGACTTACAGTACTTGATGACCGTATGTCTGAGAGGAATGGAGACCTCGTAGATCCTGTTACTGGTGAAGTAATCGAAGAGTCAGATGTAAAGGCTTTAGGAATAACAGGGACTGGGATGATATCAGTGTTGTCAACGGCTCTTGACAGCGGTCTAATCAAAAAACTGCCTCAATTACCCAATGGCGAACTGATACTTGGTGATAACATAAAATTAACAGATAAAGATATAGAAGAGGCAGGAAAGGCGATTGGTGCTATAAGGGCAGCTCATCTTACTTTGCTCGTTGAATCAGGTTTAAAATATGAAGAACTGGAAAATATTTATATGTCAGGTGCTTCGGGTACCTATGTAGACCCTGAAAAAGCAAGGAAGCTGGGTACATGTCCAAATTTTGGTAAAAAGATCGTACAATTTGGCAACACCTCTATATCACTTGCAAGAGACCTCGTTTTCGATGATAATAAACTTGATGAAATTACTAAATTTGCACATACACTTAAAGCAGATCATTTGATGATGGCAACAAGCGAAACCTTCAAAAATTTTTATCTCTTTGAATTATCCTACTGGGCTCATGGAATGCCAATAGAAACCTACAATGAAATGCTTGGATTTTATAATTTACCAAAATTACCTGAAATGGTTAAAAATCCAATCAAAGAGAAGCGTATGGAAAAAGATATAACAGATGTAGGTAGGGAAGGTATTGAAACAATAGGTAATGTGGGTATTAGACTGGAGGAAATAACTGATGGTTGCATATTTTGTCATAAGTGTGAAGAAGAATGCCCAGAAGATGCTATTACCATTATTGAAAGAGACGGGGAATTAATAGCAAGTTACAATGCTCAAAGGTGCCTTGGAACAAGTTGCAGGCGTTGCGTGGGTATTTGCCCTGTGAATGCAATTAAATATGAAGATGTCGAAATTAAAGAATAATATGATTTATAGTGGTTTTAGTTATTTCAAATTTATACTTGTCGGTAATAGAGGTGATATATAAAAGTATCCTATATTATTATTTATATTTGTATATTTAAATATCTTTTTTGAATCTTGTATATAAATATATTGGTTTTCATTTTATTATACACTTGGTATATGCTGTTTTGATAGATAATAATGTACCTTATCAGGATTTATAGTGAACTATTGTATAAATTATAATTATTTATTCTGGAAGTAATCCGATAAATTTATATTTTTGTAATAAAAATCAATCCTACGTAGATGAATAGAAGGTGATATATACATACGTTTTGTTATTATACAAAATGTAGCTCACCAATGACTATTCAAAACCACGGAGGTTGTATAACGGGCAACAATACATCAATTGAGGACTATTCGAATGTTGTAGAATCTTGCATTATGGGAGCAAAATATACTATATGGAATATATCCAGACTAAACCCGTCCTAGATAGGGTTCGAATTAAAAGGTCTAACCAATAAATTAACATTATATGGTAAAAACTTAATAAAAGTTATAAAGCTCCCTGTAGTAAAAGATATTTGTAGTCAAAAAGCCCAAATTACTAACCAGGCATCATGGATGACTGGCATGGATAAAAAGTTTGCACCTGTTAATCTGGATATTTTTAAACTAAAGGGTGCGAACAGATTGATCTATATTTATTTTAGAAAAGTTTATGGTGCCAGTGCATCCTATGTCATACAACCTCTGTCATGGAATTGGATTTGTTACAGGTCTATTCCATATTGTAGGCTGAGGCCTGCTGTCTATAGCTAAAAAGCGTAACGGAGTGATACAATGGTAAAACACTACTATCCGGGACAGGATAAACTAAACGGCATAAATCTGGAA
>NZ_JBKGYF010000014.1:0-31136 GCF_046546175.1 Methanohalobium sp.
GATAAAATAAATTAATATTATCGAATTGTTGGACAAGCTCTAAATCCGTGGGAGTATGTCAGAAAGTTTATGCATTTATTATATGGTTTGAAAATTAATTACCAACTTTTTTTTATATAAATAACTCTGTAATTGTAAACTATAAAGCATAAACTTTGAACCAAAAAAATCGGTAAGCCTCGGGCGGGGATCGAACCCGCGACCTCGTCCTTACCAAGGACGCGCTACACCACTAAGCCACCGAGGCGCTTTCATCATAACGACGTATTCCACCCAAATATCAGGTATCTATTATTAAATTTTTGGTTGAAATGTTTGCCTTTATAAATACCATCTCTCATCAACCGGAAATAATTCATTAATCCACATGAGTACATGGTTGTGGTGTATGATTTTATATGACCTTGAAAGCACCTGATTACAGTCGAAAAATTCATAGTTATTTATAATTTCAAGATTCTCAAAATCACGTCGGGTTTCTATATCATGGTTTCTGAGAATTTTACCAATCGGTATATCAGCGCGCATCATGTCCTGTTTTACTTCGAGAGGCATTCTTTTTATAGGCGATAATGAGCGCGCATAAATATAGGGTTTGTTTCCTGCAACCAGTTTAACTACACGATAATTGATGTCATCTCCGATATTGGTATCGAAAAGGGAAGCAGTATCTTTGTTTGCAGGTATTAGATACTGTTCCTGGGTTATAACAGATACTTCCATTTTCGTCATTATTTCAAGCAGGAAGGTAATCGACCCATCAGTTCCTGCACATACCCGCAGACAGGTGGGAATATCGAGAGTTTTGAGTTTATCAAGAAATTCGGTTATCAAGCATCACACCAGCAATTTAGTCCTGAACTTCCTTTTTAGCCATTTTCACACGTTCCTTGGCAGTATATCCGGTTGCTTGATATAAGAAATCCCTGAACCTTTTATTTGTGTCAAGTATCAATTCATCATCAAGCTCGGATTCATCAGCTGATTCGGTGTCAACTGCCATCTTTTTTCCTTCCATCCATACCTCAATTTTTGTTAGAGCTCCATATGAGGTAACAAATTTGTCATCTTCACACTTTATCTCAGTGGGGAAACAGTCATCAAGTATCGAATAGATTCGGCCGCTGTCTGGTTTATATCCTCGTTTTAATTTGTACACCTGCATATTATCACCAAATACAATATAATTCTACCAATTAAATTTTCCTTTTTATATAATTACTGCGATATGATTGGTTTATATATACTGGAATAATATTAAATAATTTAAACTCGAAATATTAACAGCTCTAAATCAATAAAGTGGGGGATAATATGGCAAAACTTGTAGTAGTTTATTTAAGTACCCAGGGTAATACCAAAATTATGGCAGAAGCAATAGCTAACGGTGCCAGGTCTAGACATATAGATGTAGATGTTAACAGTTTCTATGACACAACAGCCGATAAGGTGGCAACTGTGGACGCAATTGCTATAGGGTCATCAACTTTTTTCTATGGGATGCTTGCACCCATTGAAAAATTTGTGGATGAGCTTGTTCAAAAAGATGTAAGTGGGAAAGTAGGGGCGGCATTTGGTTCCTATGGATGGAGTGGTGAAGCTCCTCATATGATTGCGGATAAGATGCGAAAAGCTGGTATGGATGTTATAGACCCTGTATTAAGAATACAGCACAGACCAAATGAAAAAGACATTTCTGAGTGTGAACGTCTTGGTAAAGACCTGGCTGAAAAAATCAGACATCATTGATTATGTGATTTACCTTTCTCTTTTATATGCGAATTAAATTATTTATTTTAACAGTTACATAGAAACAATTATATTATTCCATTTCACATTCATTAAATTAAAAAATATCTGATGTTCTACCTAGCGTCCGGTTTGAAAAACGTATAACCCGGTGTTAACATAATGAAATGGGACAAAGTATCTTTAAAAGTAAAACTGCTTATTTATATTTTACTGGGTGTTTCAGTGATTTTGGTAGCTTCTACAGCAGTTACCATTAGCACTACAACTTCACAACAGGAAGAGCTTGCCTATCAGCAATCAATTGAAACGGCAAAAAGCTATGCTAATGATTTTAATTCGGATATGAAGGAACATAAAGCTGTTGGAGAGGACATAACTGACATGATGTCTGCATATGAATCTTCCAATAGAAGTGAAGTAAATAATATGTTAAAACATTTACTTGTAAAAAATTCCAATCTTATAGGGGTATTTGTTGGTTATGAACCTAATGCTTTTGATAATAAAGATGAACAATATGTTAACACCAAATACCATGACTCTACTGGGAGATTTATACCTTACTGGAACAGAATAGGAGGAGAGGTACATTGTGAAGCTCTGGTGGATTATGAAACTTCAGATTACTATCAGTTACCAAAAAAACTGGAAAGAACAGTAGTTACTGAACCATATTTGTATCAGGGAGAACTTATCGTAAGCTATGTATCCCCTATAATGAAGGATGGCAATTTTGAGGGTATAGGTGGAGTGGATGTATCACTTGAGAACATCGATAAAATCATAAGCCAGGTTGAAATATTTAACACCGGGTATGCCTTTATGACAAGTAATACAGGTATACTACTGTCCCATCCTGAAAGAAAGCAGTGGATCGGAAAAAAAACATTGGATGATTTTAATGACCCTGAAATATCTCAAATGGCGGATGACATAAGGTCCGGTAAGAGCGGGCATATAGAAACTGTTGACCCGAGTACAGGGAAAAATGTAGTAATGTTCTATGAGAGAATTGAGACTGGAAATTATTCATTTGTTCTTGTTGTTCCCAAGGATGAAATGCTTGCTGGTGTAGCATCATTAAGAGATGAATTGATAATTATATCTATAGTATCATTGATTTTCATGGGTGGTGTGGCTTACCTGATCGCGTTATCCATTACACGACCTATAAACGATATTGTCAAAGACTTTAAAAGAATTACCGATGATGCTATTAACGGTAAACTGGACACGAGAGCCAATACACGGGTACAAAAAGATTTTAAAGAAATACCACAAGGTCTTAATAAAATCCTGGATACTGTACTGCTTCCCATTCAGGAGACCATGCGTGTGGCTAACTCGCTTGCAAAAGGACAACTAAAAACCCGATTCAAATTAGATGTTAAAGGCGATTTTAAACAACTTGGTGATACATTGGATCACTTTTCAGAATCATTGGATAATATCATTGATGATTCCAATACAGTACTAACAGCAATCCAGAATGAAGACTTCACCCGCAAAGTACAGGTACATGGGGATGGTGATTTTACAATACTGACCAATGGTATAGAAAATGCACGCAAGGCAATGTATGAATTTACAACTGAACGTAAACAGGCTGAAGAAATCCGTAAAAAGGAGATACATCACAGGGTAAAAAATAATCTGCAGGTGATTTCCAGTTTACTGAATCTGGAATCAGATAATTTTGATGATCCAGAGGTGGTTGAAGCTTTCAGAGATAGTCAGAACCGTGTCAGGTCAATGGCACTTGCCCATGAGGAACTTTATCAGTCAAAGGACATAGCAAGCATTGATTTTCCTGATTATGTAGCTAATCTGACCAATTATCTTGCCCAGACCTATAACGGTGTAACCAAAAATCTAAAGATAAATTCAAATATCGACAAAATATCTTTAAATATGGATACAGCTATACCTTTGGGGATAATTATCAATGAACTGGTATCCAATTCTTTAAAACATGCATTTACAGAAAAAGAGTCCGGTGAAATCAACATTTACATGTACAAATCTGAGGATGATAATTATAAATTGATTATTAATGATAATGGTAGGGGAATTCCTGACAATCTGGATATCAGAGAAACCGATTCACTGGGACTTCAGCTTGTAAATACACTGGTAGACCAGATTTATGGGACAATTGAACTTGACAGAACTCAGGGAACAGAATTTATAATAACGTTTAAAGAATTAAAATATAAAATTAAGGTGTAAAAATGAAAAGCCCGAAAATTCTGGTTGTTGAAGATGAAAATATAGTAGCACTGGATATTAAAAATCGGCTAAATAAATTGGGGTATTCTGTTCCAAGTATTGCTTCAACAGGTGAAGAAGCTGTTCAAAAAGCAGAAATAACATTTTCAGACCTTGTATTGATGGATATTATGTTAAAAGGTGACATGGACGGTATAGAGGCAGCTGAAAAAATACGAGAGTTATATGATATACCTGTAATCTATCTTACAGCCTATGCAGATGATAAAATACTGGAACGTGCAAAATTAACCCAGCCATACGGCTATATATCAAAACCTTTCAAGGAAAAAGACCTTCGAACTAATATAGAAATGGCTCTACATAAACATAAAATGGAAAAAGATAAACTGGGAAAAAATAAATAAAGGAAATTTTATAGAACATTCAATTAAAACACAAACGTGTTTGACCTGTAATAAATAAAAATTGTTGGTAGCAAAATGCAACAATTGGAAAAAATTGATTTAGAATCCGTAATACATAATAGTCCTATTATTGTTTTTCTCTGGAGAGCAAATAATAAATGGCCTGTTGAATTTGTATCAGACAGCATCACCCAGTTTGGATACAATCCTGATGATTTTACCTCAGGTCGGTATGTTTATGGTGATATTATACATCCTGAAGACCTGGAATCTGTACGCAGGAAACTTTCTAGGTATGTAGAGTCAGGATACAAGCAGTTCATCCAGGAATATCGAATATGTACCAGAACAGGAGACATACGCTGGGTTACTGAAAGAACCTTTATTATACAGAATGATACAGGAGAAGTTACTCATTACCAGGGTATTATTGTTGACATAACTGAACGCAAAGAAACTGAAAAAGCTCTCCAGGAATCCGAAAAAAAGTTCAGGTTACTGTTCAACAATACCAATGATGCGATATTTATTTGTGATTTAGATGGTTGTTTTGTTGAAGTCAATCAGTCTGCATGTGAACATCTGGGATACTGCAGAGATGAATTATTACAGATGAATATTAGTGATATACATCCTCCTGATACCAAATCGGACCTAGATAAAATTAAAGAATTGAAGGAAAAAAAGCATTCTATTTTTGAAACAACTCATGTACACAAAAGCGGTAGAGTTGTTCCTATTGAATTAAGTGTACAGTGTATTGATTATCAGGGAGAACCTGCTTTTATTGCAGTTACCAGAAACATCGCAAAACGAAAAGAAGCAGAAATAACAAGAGAAAAAGAGATACATCACCGAGTCAAGAATAACCTGCAAGTTATTTCCAGTTTACTCAATCTGGAAGCAGGAAATTTTGAAAACGATGATTTGATTGAAGCGTTTAAAAACAGTCAAAATCGTGTCAGGTCTATGGCGCTGGCTCATGAAAAATTATATCAATCAAAGGATTTAAAAACTATTAATTTTGCTGAATATGTTAAAAATCTGGTAACTCAACTCTTCCAGTCATATCTTGTAGATGTTGAAAGCATCAATCTCAATTTTGATATGGCTGAACTCTACTTGAATATGGATACTGCTATACCACTTGGAATTGTTGTCAATGAATTGGTGTCTAATTCTTTAAAGCATGCATTTTCAGAAAATGAAAAAGGGGAAATATTTATCAGGTTCTATCAGGATGAAGACGAAACTTACAAATTGGTTATCTGTGATAATGGTAAGGGGATTCCTGAGAATCTGGATATTAGGAAAACCGATTCATTGGGTCTGCAGCTTGTAAATGCACTGATAGAACAAGTCGATGGAATAATTGAGATTAATAGCGGTCAGGGGACAAAATTCATAATTATATTTTAAAGCGGATTACTGGTGTAAAAATGGAAAATCCGAAAATACTGGTTGTAGAAGATGAAAATTCAGTCGCATTAGATATTAAAAACCGATTAACAAAATTGGGATATTCTGTTACAGACGTGACATCTACAGGTGAGGATGCTATTAAAAAAGCAGAAGAAAATAAACCTGATTTGGTTCTAGTTGACATTATATTAAAGGGCGAAATAGATGGAATAGAAGCAGCAAGACATATACATGATAATCTTGATATACCCATAGTTTATCTTACAGCCTATGCAGATGATGATTTAATTGAGCGTGCCAAACATACAAAGCCCTATGGTTATATTTTGAAACCTTTCCAGAATAAAGATTTGCGTTCAAATATTGAAATAGCTCTCTACAATAATAACGTTGCACAAAATTGCAACGACTAATTCTACTAATTTAATATCTGAAAATAATCAATCAAATAAGGTATGAATAATATTAAATTATAAAAATATTATATATTGTAATTGATAACCAAAATTACAATATAAACCCTTTCGAACGAGGGGTAGGGTAGAGCCTGTGGACTTGTTTCCATTCATCTTTACAAGCAGAATTTGAAATTCTCAGAATTTATTACAAGAGGGTTAAATTCAGTAAAAACTGAATTTAATCTGGTTTTTGCTGCTGCTAACCTAAGGAAAATAGGGGTGAATTCTGAATAATACAAATGATTGATTGAAAATCAATCATTTTATTGTAGAATAACAAAAATTCTGCAAAATAGCATGGTATGTATTATTGCTTAACTAATTATTGTCGGACAACCTGTTCAGTCGTGGGAGAGTAGTCAGTTTGCCAAGTCTTCAATTGTTTGGTTGAGATATACAGCATTGCTCAGACCGATAAAATACTGACATACTTCATCAGGTTTGCCGTCCATCTCTATTTTACCGTTGTCAATCAGTACAGCTCTATGAGCAACCTCTTTTACAAAATCCATATGATGGCTTACAAGAACTATTGTTGTTCCAAAGTTTTTATTGATTGACTTCAATGAGTTGGTTACGTCCCTTAAAGTTATAGGGTCAAGGTCCCCAAATGGTTCGTCCAGCATTAGAATTTCAGGTGAAGTTGACATTGCAAGTGCTATAAAAGCTCTGACATGTTCACCACCACTCAGCTGGTTGGTTGTTTTGTCAAGTACTTCTATTGGAAGGTCAAGTGCACTGAAAACTTCTCTGGCATATTTTTCAACATTCTCCTGATTTACTTCTGGGAATAATTCGCAGTAAATATTCTCTGAAATACCGAGTTTTTGTAAAATATCTGATTTTTCGTCTTCTGACATATCAGGTAATTTATAAATGATATCAAGCAGCTCGTCTGAAATTCCAAACTCATGAGCTTTTTTTCTTGCATGCTCAATGGCGCCTTCTTTTTTGATCCTGAGTTTAAATGCTATTTGTTCACGTACAGTAGAATGGGGTGACAGAGTAAACTCCTGATGCATCATACTGATTTTGCGGCGAAGTTCCATTCTTTGTAAACTGAAATGGGAGATGTCTACCCAATCATCATTATGGAGATAACATATTCTGCCGTTGTTTGGTTCATGCAGACCTTCTATCAGTTTTAGGAGTGTAGTTTTACCTGCACCTGAAGAACCTATAAATGCTGTGATATCCCTTTTATTGATATCAAGGGATAAATCCCTGATATTAAGTACTTCTCCAACACGTATCAATGCAAAGCGCTTTGAGATATTCTGTACTTTTATACAGGGTTCTTTGTTATTAATTTCTAAAAGATTAACACTTGGGGGCAGTTTTTGAAGGAAATTTTTGAGTACCTTTTCAGGTTCATCTTCATCAATAATTTCCTGGTTTTCTAGGTATATAACCCTGTCCGAGAGGTACATATGTATTTCTGGAAGGTGTGATATCACTATTATAGGAATGTTCAGGCGTTTTTTAAGATATTTAATTATATCAAGTATTTCCTGTTTTGTATCAGGACCGGTCATTGTAACTGGTTCGTCAAGTAGCAAAACCCGGGGTTTTGCCGCTAGTTGCCGGGCAAGTATTAGCCTCTGTTTTTCACCGCCGCTCAAAAAATTCGCTGAATGCAGAGCTTTTTTTTCAAGACCAACGAGTTTCAGATAGGTTAGAGCAGTTTTGTACAGTTCTTCATAATAGGGTGATTCGGTTGATGGAAGCGATTCATCACCTGAATATAAAAAGTTTAATTTCCTGATAATATTTTCAATTGCAGGTCCAGCCCACAATCCAAAAGAACGCTGCAAGTGGATTGCTGTATTAAGGTTCAAAAACCTAATACCTTCATAACCGGATTCAGGGGTTACGATATCCCCGTTAAGTTCAATCATACCACTGTCAAATTTTTCCACACCACGTATTATCTTCAGTAATGTTGTCTTTCCGCTGCCGCTTCTTCCGGTGATTCCAAGAATCTCACCATTTTCAACTGTAAAACTGACACCATCAAGAACACGTATTTTTTCGCTACCTATTTGATAATCTTTAACAACATTACTCAGTTTCAGCATGAACAAACCTCTACTAATAATTCATAAAAAGTAAAATCCAAGGGCAATCAAGTGCAAACAAGCAATATAGAAAAATGGATGTATCATCTGTTTTTAACAGCTGATACAATCTCTTCAATTTTGGCGGTGACATCAGAAGTTTCTTCTACCACTGTTCCGGTTACAATCATGTCAGCACCAGCCATAACACATTTTTTTGCTGTCTCTGGGTCACGTATCCCTCCACCTATTAACAGTTTATTATTACCCAGAACTTTTTTAACAGTTTTTATCATTTCTGGAGGCGCTGGTCCATCTGCTCCGGAACCGGTTTCAAGATAGGTATAATGCATTCCCAGATACTTACCAGCCAATGAATATGAAACTGCTATTTCCGGTTTATTTTTGGGTATTAATTTTGCATCCCCTACCCATCCCACAGTACCCCCTGGTTCTATTATCAAATAAGCCATAGAAATGGCTTCTATACCAAATTTATAAACCATTGGAGCACCCATCGCCTGGTTTGTAGTAATATAATTTATATCCCTAGAGTTAAGCAGGCTCATAAAGAATATAGCATCAGAATAAGCACTCACACCACCAGCATTGGCAGGAAAAAGTATAGTAGGGATACCGGTACGTTCTTTAATCTTTAACAGGGTCTGGTCCAAAAGAGCACCACCTGCCTCAGTTGAACCACCTATCATAATTGCATCAGTACCACCATTAGCTGCCGCAAGTGCTATTTCTGCAGCCTCATCAGGTGATTGAGATGCAGGGTCTATAAGTGTTAAGTGAACTGTACCTTGATTTTCTGATATCTCATTAAGGTACTTTTCCACTTGCATTGGTCAAATCAGCCTCTTGTGTCCTTGGATTTGCCACGTAGGTGCTTATAGCCGCATTTTCTGCAACGTGGTGCTTTCAGAGCATTTCTTGCATTGCAACTCATGCATATTGTTTTATTGAGTATCCTGTTTTCAGCTTCTGGGAATCTTGCCATTGTTTTCACCTAATATTTAATGATTGAATTTGATAATCAGTTATACGGGTAGCTACATTTATTTTTAAGCATATAATTGTTTTGGAATGATTTTAACAATTTCACGATTATGTATCTAAACTCATCGAATTATCACTCTTTATAAAAAATTAACTAATATACATCACAATATAGCCTCCCACAAACAGCAGTATTATGAGAAAACTTTCCCAGCCTATGTTACCAATACCATTTTTTTCCCTGTCCAATAGACCCATTATCAAAACAGATGTAATAAGCAGTGTCAATACGATGATGAATACCTGAGAATAACTCAGTGCATGGTAAATAGACCCCTGAAGATATGCAAAATCAGAAAAAGCAACAAACAACACATCAAAACTGTTACCACCGATGATATTGCTCACTGCAAGTGTTAGTGCACCGTAGCGTACCGCAGAAACAGTGACTATCAGTTCAGGCAGTGATGTAGAAACAGCGGTAAACAGGCTTCCCACGAAACTTTCCGATAATCCGGTTTCCTGTGCTATAACAATACCTGATTCTGCTACCATATAACCAGAAATAGCCACAGAAACAGCCAGTATTAAAAATCGAATGGATAGTGTTTTAAGGTTTATTTTTTCTGTTTCAGTGTGTTTAGGTATATCTTCAATTGTTTCAGGTGTTTTTCGAGGTTTCCACATGGGAACGTTTCTAGATTTTGATACCAGTCGTAACCCCAGTACATAAATAAGGATAAGGACTAGGGATGCGGGATGAAAATCCAAAATTCCTATATTAGGAGCCACCATAACTAGAAGTATAAACGATAACATGATAACAAGCAACATACCCTGCATCAAATTTTCATACGATGCAGATGCATGTTCAAGGTTAGCTTTCCGGTAAGTGATATCAACAATCGCCAGAAATGATGTCTGGGCTACGATTCCGCCCATGGCATTGCTTATCGCCAGTTCCGGATAATTTTGAAACGCGGCTGTTACTGATGTGATTATCCCTGCCATTGAAGTCGTAGCACCCAGAAACATCGCACCTAGCAGTACTTCACCCAGACCAGTGATGTCTGCAAACTGGTCAGCAGTACGGCTTAAATATGTCCCTGCCACTCCAATGACTGCTGTAAAACCAAGGAAAATAATAATTGCAGAAAGTAACTCCATTGTTAGAAATATTACCAATTTGATATTAAAAATTAAATGTTTCAGGACTGAAAAATCAGCCCATATAACCAACCTTAACTGCTTAATTCATCAACAAGTAATTCTCTGACTTCTTTGGCATCTGCACGTCCACGGGTCTTTTTCATAACCTGGCCTACAAGATAGTTCAGGGATTTTTCCTTGCCGGCCAAATAGTCATTTACTGCCTGTTCATTCTCTTGGATAGTTTCAGTAACTGCCTTGCTGACAACATCCTCTTCAACTTTAAGAAGTCCTTTTTCTTTGACGATATCATCAGGTTTGCCACCATAGTCCAAGATATGCCGGATGACCTCTACTGCACTTTTTTCTGTTATTTTGTTGTTTACTACCATCTGGATAATATATGCCATGTCTTCCACATCAAAAGCGTCTACTGTAAGTTCGCGGTAATTCAACTCTCCTTTTAAAACATCAGCAACCCATGAAGCAGAGGTTTTTGGTTCAACATCCTTTGCCACTTCTTCAAAGAAATTGGCAACGTTTATATCAGATGTCAGGGCTTTTGCATGCATTTCTGTTATATCATACTGAGATATAAAACGCTCCCTTTTTGCGTCTGGAAGTTCAGGAAGTAACTGCATAACTTCCGATACTCTGTCTGCAACCCGAAGCGGGGTCAGGTCTGGTTCAGGGAAGTAGCGGTAGTCATGTTCGGCTTCCTTTGATCGAAGTCCTACTGTAACGCCTTTTTCTTCATCGAAATGACGGGTTTCCATTGTCACCTCACCCCCACGGCGCATGATATTCTTCTGGCGCATTATTTCATACAGCAAGGCCCTTTCTGCACCTTTATGGGATGAGATGTTCTTAACTTCCGCCCTTGAGCCGCCCTGAAGGGAGATGTTTGCATCCACCCTCATTGCACCTTCAAGATTGCTATTAAATACGTCCAGATACTCAAGAATATTTCTTAACTTGTCCAGAAATCTGCGTGCTTCCTTAGGGCTTCGTATATCCGGCTCGGTAACGATCTCAAGAAGTGCCATACCTGAACGATTATAATCAATCAGTGTACCCTTGGACTTTTCAATGGTACCGATATGCATCATACGCCCGGGGTCTTCTTCCATGTGGGCACGTTTTATCCTGACCACATGTTCCCCTTCATCACTTTCTATGGTAATTTTGCCATCGCTTGCGATAGGGTAATCGTACTGGGTTATCTGGAACCCTTTTGGGAGGTCTGGGTAGAAATAGTTCTTTCTGTGGAACTGGGTTTGCTCAACGATATCACAGTTTAATGCCAGTCCGACTTTCATGGATGATTCCACTGCCTTTTCATTGGTTACAGGAAGAGCACCCGGAAGTCCAAGACAGACAGGACAGGTGTTGCTGTTGGGTTCTGCATTATGATAATCCGTTGAACAGCCACAGAACATCTTACTGTATAGTTTATTCAACTGGACATGAATCTCAAGTCCTATAACAACTCCATCAGGGTTTTCTTCTGCCATTATTCCACCTCACCGGGACGTTTATTATAAGCAGTATTCTGCTCAAAGCTATACGCCGTCCTTATTATTGTAGGTTCGTCGAAATGTTTACCGATTATCTGAAGTCCAACTGGCAACCCGTCTACAAATCCACAGGGTACTGATATCGATGGAACACCTGCTAGATTTACAGGAACAGTATTTATATCAGCAAGATAGAGTGATAATGGGTCTTTTATTTTTTCACCGAATTTAAAGGCAGTTGTGGGCATGGTTGGTGTCACCAAAACATCCACATTTGACAGTGCTTTTTCAAAATCCTGCTTGACAAGGGTTCGTACCTTGAGCGCTTTAAGATAATATTTGTTATAATAACCTGCAGAAAGTGCATAAGTACCAAGCAAAACCCTTCGCTGGACTTCTGTTCCAAACCCTTCTGCACGGGTTCTGGATGCCATCACATGCCAGTTATCACCATCTACCTGGTATCCATATCTGGTACCATCAAACCGTGCAAGGTTAGATGATGCTTCACTCATGGCGATAATGTAATAAGCTGAAAGTGCATAGCTGGTATTCGGCATTGATACCTTTTCCCAGTTAGCACCCATATCTTCGAATTTATAAATTGCATCCCATACCGATTTTTCAACTTCCGAATCGATTCCTTCTCCGAAATATTCCTCGGGCACACCGATTTTTAAACCATTAACATCATTTTTTAACGCATTCTGGTAATTTATTTCCCGGTGTACTGATGTACTGTCCCTAGAATCATATCCACCTATCACGTCCATCAGAATTGCTATGTCACTAACATTGTTTGCCAAAGGACCAATTTGTTCAAGGGAATTGGCATAGGATATCAGTCCGTACCTAGAAACTGATCCATATGTAGGTTTCAGCCCAACAACTCCGCAGTAGGACGCAGGACACCGTACTGAACCACCGGTATCAGAACCCAGTGAAATCGGTGCTTCATCTGACGCCACAACTGCAGCACTTCCACCGGATGAACCTCCTGGTACTCTATCATCATCCCATGGGTTCAATGTAGGACCATAACAGCTGGTTTCAGTTGATGTACCCATTGCGAACTCGTCCATATTCGTCTTACCCAGTACAACAGCACCTTCACTTTTTAGACGCTCAACAACATGTGCATCATATGGTGGAGTGTATCCCTCAAGAATTTTAGAACAGCAGGTAGTAGAGATTCCTTTAGTGGAAATATTATCCTTGAGAGCAACAGGTACGCCGGCAAGGATCCCCACATGTCCTTTTGCATCAATTTCTCTTGCTTTTTCAATTGCCCCATTATAAACGGTTGCATACCCGTTCAATTTGCTTCTGTCAATTGTTTTCAGGTAAGAATTAAGAACCTCTTCAGAAGATGATTCAGCAATTTTATCCTTAATTTTTGATATACTCATTGGCTCGCCCATTCTGAGTACCTCACATTAGATTATCCTGTAGGATTTGAAATAACCCTCTTTTGAGCTTGAAGTGTTTGCAAGCGCTTCATCCTTTGTTAGTGTTTCTCTGGCAACATCTTCCCGGAACACATTAACAAGGTCTATTACATGGTAGGTGGGTGATACATTTTCAGTATTAACTTCATCAAGCTGTTCAAAATGGTTCAATACCTCACTAAGCTGAGAAGCATATTCACTGGCATCGTTTTCATCAATTTCGATGCGTGCAAGCCATCCCACATGTTCTACATCTTCTTTTGTTATCATATAATACCTCGAAAACTGGAATAAAATAGTTGAAATAAACAGATTTCATTTAATATAACCTAATAAAAATAAGTACCTAATATTAATTCCTTATGGATTTATGGCAAAATTGGATAAAAAAATAAAATCAAAAAGGGACCATCAGACATTCTGACGGCGGATAAGTGAATACATCTGTACTTTTTTCAGTTTTGCAAGATTCAACAGTGGTTGCATTTCCTTCTGGGTTAATTGCCTAGCTTTAATATAACCTCTATCAACTGCCTCGTTGAAAATTTCATAACCCATACCTGAGCGTGCAATAACTGTAGTACATCCATCAGGAGAGCCTATACCCCCAAAGGATATATCTGAATTTTCTGATGCAAGGTCTGTGCAGAACCGGCATGAACTGCTCCTGTAGCTGTCAAATTTACTGAGATCATAACTTCTGACTTCATCACCCATATAGAATTCAAACTTTCCCTTACGGATTTTCATTGAATCGATGTCTTCCAGGCGCATATCATGGTTTTCAACAAATTCCTTTATTCCCTCATAATAAAAAGTATCCATGCATAAGAGCCCGAGTTTTAATATATTGGCACGCATAAACATATGTAAAAAACCATAGGGACTTTTTTGCATCTTGGTCACAGCATCAATATTACAGCTAGTACCCACAAAAGCGATGCTTCGCATACCTTCCTGTATCGCCCCCATAAGAGCTTCCATGGTCATACTGTGTACGTATTTACTCCCTCTGGCTTTCACGAGTTCTTCATAACTTGTTGCAACAATTGGCACCGGTTTCCAGGGTTCCTTATCCGAGGTAGTGGTTACTATGGCACAGTCAATTAACCCTTCATCAAGAGCATAAGCCAGCATGGATGTTACTACTGCACCATCCTGTCCTTCCAGTCCTTTAATCGCAGTCTTGGCTGCATAAGGAAACCGGATACACCCAATAAGACCTTCTTCTGTAGTGATTGTCCTTGGACACTGGTTATAACACACTCCGCATGCGGTACATTTACCCTTCAACTTTGGCTGTTCATCTTCGATGACTATGGATTCACAGGTTGCTGCACATGCACCGCATAAAGTACAGATTCCCGGCTTGATGATTTCTTTATTAAGTTTACCAAATGATATTTTTTCTTTATCTTCAAGTGTACGTCTGAGACGTATAACACTATTTTCAAGAGCATCAAACTTGTTTTTACATTCATAGCTACAAAAGTAGTGCTTGTTTCCACTTAATTCAGAAATATATTCAGTTGATTCAGGAACCTCTTTTTTACATATAGGGTCGAAAGGTATTTAGATGCCCCCTGATTACTTAATTAAAAGTATCAGTTTTATCTATAAAACACTGACGTCAAAATAAATACTAGGGATATTTAAAAATACCTCCTGATACTACATAACCTGTTAATAGATTGATAAACAATAATTCCATTTATATCTGGTGAAAAATATGAAACCAGAAACTAAAGCTGAATTAATATCCATTGGCACAGTTGACGTGGATTCTCCACTGCTTGAAAAAATAACGACTCCTACTGCAGGACCTGGAGCTGGAAAAACTGCGCTCTTTTTTAAATCTGGAGGAAAAAGAGTACGGCTTACAGTGGATGAAAAATCACCACTCAAAGCTATAATAGATGACAGCAAGATGGTGATTTATAAAAACGGTGAAGAATTTGTCAGTGGTAAATTTGAAAAAGAATTAATACACTGTCCTGAACAGGCATACATTACAATCAGTGAAAAATGTGTATATGACTGTAAATTCTGCCCGGTACCAAAGCTCAATGGTAGGGTTAAGACGTTTGATGAAGTACTCCAGTATATACATGAAGCATATTCAACAGGTAAGATGAAAGCCATATCCATCACATCAGGTGTGGCGGACACACCGGAAAAAGAAGTTGATAGGTCTGTAGAAATTGTCAGAGCTATTAAAAAATACAATGTACCAATAGGTGTTTCGGTGTATCCGACTACTAATTCTACAAAGCGTTTGAAAGATGCGGGTGCAGACGAGATAAAATATAATGTTGAGACAATGGACCGTGATATATATAAAGAGGTTTGCAGCGGTCAGGATCTGGATATTATACTAAAACATCTGCATGAAGCAGTTGAGATTTTTGGTAGAAACAATGTTTATTCCAATTTCATAATCGGACTTGGGGAATCATACGAAACTGTTGAAAAAGGTATAGAAGAACTTGCATCCATGGGAGTAATACCTATACTCAGAGCAGGTGTCATGCCGTCCCAGAGAGTAGGTGAGATAGAAATTGAAAGACCGTCAGCAAAACAGTTACTTAAGCTCACCCGTGTACTTCGCAGAACACTTGACAGATATGGTCTAAGAGCAGACAAATCCCGGACAATGTGTTTGCCATGTACCGGGTGTGACCTGAACCCACATAAAGATCTTGACTAATATTTTATGGCACAGTTATGTTTATCAGTCTAAACTGATTTATCGTGGGGTTTTTAAAATTGAAAATATCGAACCGTATATATCTGGATTTTTGTTTGACTATGAAAAGAAAACATAGGTCATTTTGTTGTGTACTTTTCTATTATCCCGGGCCAGATTGAAGCTGAAATTATTATCGTAAGCAGGAGTACAAAAAATGCCCCTCCGATGATATCCACTTTTGTATATATCGGTGAACTCCCTATATCATTTTTTAAAAGAGCCAGAAATGCAAATATTCCAGCGGTTACAATCGATGTCACAATACTTGCAATCAGACTGTACTTTCCTTTTGATTTACTGTCGACCATCTAATCCCTGCAATTTTATTTAATATCACTTTTTTTCATTAAAAGCGAATTCGTGGTTACAGATACAGAACTCATTGCCATGAATGCTGCTGCAAGAGCAGGACTTATCAGAATCTGGTGAACAAACGGATATAAAATCCCGGCAGCTATAGGGATACCAACACTGTTATAACCAAGTGCCCAGAAGAGATTCTGTTTTATCTTCCTCATGGTGAGTTTGCTCAGACGTATGGATGCAATCACATCCATGAGATCGTTTTTGATAAGAACAATCTTTGCTGATTCCATCGCAACATCTGTTCCTGCGCCCATGGCGATTCCGATATCTGATTGTGTCAGCGCAGGTGCATCATTGATTCCATCACCCACCATCGCGACAACTCTACCTTCATCCTGAAGCTTTTTGATTTCTGAAGCTTTCTGTTCCGGGAGAACCTCTGAAAGAACCCTGTCCATACCCACCTGTTTTCCTATAGCATCCGCTGTTCTTTTATTATCCCCTGTTATCATTATAGCTTCAAGACCCATTTTATGAACTTTATCAATTGCCTGTTTTGAGTTATCTTTCAGAACATCTGCAACTGCTACAACTCCAGTTGCTTTTTCATCTGATGCAACTAGGATTGCAGTCTTACCATCATTTTCAAGCTTTTTCATTGTTTTGTTGAATTCAGATATCTCAATATTATTATCATCCATCAGCTTTCGTGTACCAAGAAGTATCCTTTTACCTTCAAATACAGCCTCGACACCGTGACCAGGGACGTTTTTAAATTTTTCTGCGGTTCCGGGATTGATACTGCGGGTTTGAGCACCGTTCACAACAGCTTCCCCAAGAGGATGTTCAGAACCTTTTTCTACAGTGGCGGCAATCCTTAAAACTTCATTTTCAGAATAACCACCAGAACTAATAACATCAGTCAGTTCAGGTTTACCTACTGTTAAAGTTCCTGTTTTGTCAAATACAATTGTATCAAGTTTCTGGGCTCTTTCTAATGCTTCACCTGTTTTTATCAAGATACCGTTTTCAGCACCTTTACCTGTGCCTACCATAATAGCGGCAGGTGTTGCAAGACCCACAGCACAGGGACAGGATATGACAAGCACTGTTATGGCTATGAGTAATGAAAACAGGAAGGGACTTGTTATATTACTGAATTGAAGGACATCAAATATCTCATACCCTATTAAAAACCAGACAAGGAATGATGTCAGAGCTATTATATGTACTGCCAGTATAAAGTTACCTGCGACAACATCAGCTATCCTCTGCAACGGCGGTTTTGAGGTCTGGGCGTTTTCTACAAGCTGGATAATTTGTGCAAGTGCGGTTTCAGAACCTACCTTAGTAGCCCTGAATTTTAATGTACCGGATTTGTTGATTGTGGCTCCTATTACAGTATCACCAATATTTTTCTCAACAGGAATACTTTCACCTGTTATCATGGATTCATCAACAGCTGATGAACCGCTGGTAACCTCTCCGTCAACAGGTATTTTTTCACCAGGTTTGACAAGAATAATATGACCTATTTCTACATCTTCAATGGGTACTTCTTTTTCTTTGTCATCTACAATAATTCTTGCAGTTTTAGCCTTCAAGCCCATCAGTTTCCTGATGGCTTCAGAGGTTCTGCCTTTGGTTTTGGATTCCATGTATCGGCCAAACACTATGAAAGTAATAAGCATTGCAGCTGTGTGATAATATGTATGTTCATAACCTGGTCCAAGGTCGATAAATGTCGCAAAAACACTTACTGAATATGCAGCTCCTGTGCCGGTTGCTATGAGAAGGTCCATGTCTGTCACACCATGTTTAAAATCCTCATAGGTACCGGTAAAAAACTGTCTGCCTGGAAACAGCATAACTATAGTTGTCAATAAAAACAGAACAACTTTATTTGCCAGCAACGGTGGTACAAACCAGAGGATATCCGGGAAAGCACTACTCATATCGCCAAAGGATACCGGAAGGACCAGTGCCGCTGCAATAATCAGATTCTTCCGCTGTTGTTTCATCTCGGTTTCCCGGGCTTCACGTTCTCGGTCGGATTCAAATTCTTTCTTTACAGATGACGCAGTATAACCTATACTTTCAACTGCTGATTTCATATCAGCCGCGGATACAAGGGATGAATCATAGACCACATGCGCCTTTTCAAGTGGAAGGTTGACACTAACCGATTCCACACCTTTCAGCTTTTTAAGTGCTTTTTCCACATTTTTTGCACAGGAAGCGCAGGTCATCCCTCCGATTTTAAAATCAGCACTATCCCGTTCTACACCATAACCGATCGAGACAACTGCATCTTTTAGTTCTTTTGAAGATACAGCAGACGAATCATAGGTTACAGAAGCCTTTTCAAGTGCCAGATTTACTGTTGCCGATACTACCCCAGCTTGTTTTTTAAGTATTTTTTCTACATTTTTCGCACAGGATGCACAGGTCATTCCTGTAACCTTGAAATTGGTATTCAGTGTTGACGTAGCATATTGCCCGGTTTCTTCAGCCGGTTTTTTGTTCTCACCTTCATCAATGACAAAATGGCAGGTATCGGATTCTTCTGATTCTTCATCCTCTACAGGACAGGGTTGTGATTTTCCTGTTTCATCCACTTCTCCAACCGGTTCATAACCGGCATTTTTAACAGCCTGTCTGATATCATCAAGACCGATAGTATCAGAATCAAAGGTGACAGTTGCCTGTTCATTCTCAAGGTTGACATCAACTGATTCCACACCATCCAGTTCAGAGATGGCATCTGTTAC
This sequence comes from Methanohalobium sp., assembly GCF_046546175.1. NCBI lineage: Archaea > Methanobacteriati > Methanobacteriota > Methanomicrobia > Methanosarcinales > Methanosarcinaceae > Methanohalobium > Methanohalobium sp. The sequence continues at coordinate 19,271 of NZ_JBKGYF010000014.1, forward strand.
ACTTTTCACACAATGTTTGCATGACATTCCATAGACTTTAATAGTGGTTTCAATTACCATACAGATACCATCCCCGTTTAAAATCAGACCTTTGCCTCATAACCCATGTCTTCAACAGCTGACTTAATTTTATCAAGTTCTGTTTTAGTAGGGTCATACTGTACAGTAGCCTTACCTTCTTCAAGGTTAACTTCTGCTGAAGACACACTATTAACCGAAGTTATTGCTTTTTTCACATTTGCCTGGCAATGGGCACAGCTCATACCTTCGATTTTTATAGTTACTTCTTCCATATTTGTGATTCCTTGTATTATTACGATATTGAGCTATAAATATTTAATTCACGATGTGAACACGGGTTAATTGTATTATACTGTCTTCACAACATCATTGATTGCTTTCTGCCATTCTTGTACATCATAAACCTCAATTTCATATTTATCTACATTGTCTGATGTTACCCATATAACAAGTTTCTGTTTTTTGAACAGTCCTGTATTTGTGACCCCTGAACCCACTACGTTTTTTAAGTAAAATTCCTTTTTCACTTCATTATCAGGATATATATCAATTAAACGTTTACTGGTAAGAACCAGGTAACCAGCTTTTCTGGTTTCAAATTTTAAAAGATATTCTCCTTTTGTGTATTCAGTTTTTAAACTGGAAAACGTTTCAGACAGATTCCTGGTTTTTTTGGGCTGGATGTTAAAAATCTCAATATTACTGTTTTGACCTGCCAAAAGATATAGTTCTCTATTCCCGTCATAAATTCCAACAATGTTATCTACGGCAATCTGTTGATAGATATCTGTCTTCCTTGAGAATATGCCTTGGGTTTTTTTAATTAAATAGATGTTTTTATTTGTTACTGCAACCATTAATTTTTGTCCCTGAACTACCGCAGGTTCATTTGCCAGCACTGATTCATTATTTTTAAGAATCAAACCATCAGCAACAGATGGTTCCTTTGAATTTTCAGGTTCATTGTTTTCTGGTTCTGTTTGAGCATCCGGACAATAGTAATTGAGCATTTCAACAAGTAACCCACCCTCGATAAGTTTTACATTATGTTTTGATGCTTCTTTTTTTGCTTCATCTGTAAATTCATCAGTAGTTACAACTATAACTCCGTCCACATTTCCCTGATACCGTAAACTGCTGTATTCCCGTATTTCCTTAACACTTACTGTTGTTGAATAACGTTTTGCCTGAACAAGCCATCTGTGCGACAATCCGAATTTTTCCAGTTTCAGTACAACATCCACTCCATCATCTCTGGACTGGTTTGTAACTTCTGGTTTGTAACCCATATTTTTAAAAAGATAAGCTACGAGTTTTTCAAAATTATAGGGGTCGATTTTTAAAAGATGTTCTATTGACCAATGTGACATATGGATCAGTTTTTGTTTTTATATTTATAGAAATAATTTACTTGTCTGTTTAATATTTAACGGTTTTGTAAGGTTATTAAAAAACCATGCAAATCTTTAAATATTTTCGGTTATCTATTCATATATTCGCTAGCATTTCAATAATATAATTTAATTAAATAAATACATTAATATATACAGCAAAATTCCAATCAAAAACAGACATCGGTGATATCTATGGATGAAACAGAGGAACTGGAAGAGATAAGGAAAAAAAAGATTAAAGAAATACAAAAGTCAATGGAAAGGCGTTCATATCCAGCAAAACCCTTTGATGTAACAGATTCCACAATAGATGATACTATTTCAAAATATCCACTGGTAGTAATTGATTGCTGGGCTGACTGGTGTGGACCATGTAAAAAAATAGCCCCTATAGTAGAGGAACTTGCCGCTGAATATCAGGGTAAAGCAGTTTTTGCAAAACTTGATGTGGATAACAATCAGGAATCAGCTAGGAAGTTTGGGATTTCGAGCATACCTACACTGCTCATTTTCAAAAACAAGATTCTTGTAGATTACATAGTAGGTGCAGTATCGGAACAGGATATAATCAATAAATTGCAGCCTTATATGTGAGTTGATTCAGATGGGATATAAACCAAAAATTGCCGATAGCCCCAGTGTGAGTGTACTGGATATCAAAACCAAACCATATTTTGTTGTAGCGTCTGTAGAAGTAGGTAACACAACCACCAAATGTATCCTTATGGCAACAAACCTTGAAGACGGGAAATCTAGACATCTTACAAAAAATATCAGTATGACCAGGGATGTGCGAAAACCAAAGCCTGGAGAAACTGTATTTGGAAAAACATTAAGTGGAGTGGATTTTACACGGGAGTCGGTTGCTGAGCTTGTCAGGGATACTTTGCTTGACGCTGTAAAAAAGGCTAAACTTGATGTTAAAAATGATCTCAATTTTGTGGTTCGTTCAACAGGTGTAGTTGCCGGGTTTGATGTTCCTGATGATGTAGGGGAATTTATCAAAGCTATGGCTGATGGATGTCTCATGGCAGGTGTACCACCCAACAAAATGACACCACCAATGTCAGTTGATAACATACCAAAAAGTTACCGAAAATACAGTAAATTGGACCAGGTAATCTTTGATGGTGCTGTGGCAAGTGTTAACCCTCCGACAGGTGCTACAGGTGTCGAAATCGTAGCAAATGAGATGGAAGGTGAACTGGTTACTGCAGGTATTAAAGAGGGTGCCAAATGGGTAGACATTGATTTTAGAAACCCCTGTATATCCATTGATTTTGGTACTACCCTTGCTGGTCGTATAATAAGCCCTGATGAACCCTACGCAAATACTATCGGTAATTTCTGTGGTTATGCAGGTGCAATACCAGATGCAATCATAAGAGGTACAGGTCAGGTAGATGAAAAACTGGGTACCGCACTGGAAATCTTTGATAAGAAGGTTATGAACTTCATCAAATTGAAATTTAAAGACAATACAATCCAAAACTATGTTGAAAAAGCCCATGAATACATCAATATCGAAAAAGTTCCTGAGAATCGAACCAAGTACGGCAGTGTTCCGGTTAACCCATCAGCTGCAAAAGAAGATGGAGTAACTCTTATCGGATGCGATGTCGGTGATAATGGTTCTGGTCTTGATGAGTTGATGAAACTTGGAGCTGAAATTTATCAAAAAGAAGGTATAGATGTAGTTTATGCTGTGATTGATGAAGTTATGGCAAAAGTGGTCTATCGGCTTATTAAAGTTGCTAATGAAGAAGGGCTGGTGTTTGACGACACTGCTATTGGTTTAAGCGGGAGGGCTGCATTGACCGGTAACAAACCAAAATTGATACTAAAATATCTGGACGAACTCAAGCTACATGATAAAATAGATGACCATGTTGTTTTTGTAGATGATGGTCTTGCCAGAGGCGCGGCTGTCATGGCAAGATGTATGAACTCACTTGGTACACCTTTTAACCCACTGGGTGGTCACAGAGGTGGTAAATGTATACTTGGTGAGCGCATTAAACTGCAGAGTAGAAAATAAAGGTTAGTAATCAATATTCATTAACCTACAAAAATCCACAAGATTAAGGGAGTTTACCACATCCACCGGCTCAAGCCATCCGCGTCTTGCAACATCTATCCCATAATTCATATTTCTGGACATGTCATGAATTCGATGGGCATCGGTATTTATAATCAGCGGAATGCCCATCTCTTTTGCTTTTTTTGCGTTGACATCATTTAAATCAAGACGTGATGGAGATCCATTGATTTCCAGTATTTTGTTGTTTATTTTTGCAGTTTCAAATACCTTATCCATATCTACAGTATACCCTGCTCTTTCTCCAAGCCTTCGACCGGTGGGATGTGCCAGGATATTTACATGTTCATTTTCCAGTGCTCTGACAATTCTTTTGGTTATAGATTTTCTATCTCCATCAAAACCCGAATGTATTGCTGCAATCACAATATCCATTTTTTCCAGGACATTGCTGTTATAATCAAGAGACGCATTTGCTTTTATATCACATTCAGTTCCTGTAAAAATTTGAAAATCATCGTATTTGTTGTTTATTTTTTCAATCTCATCCATGCGTTTTAGAAGCTGACATTCGGATAAACCACTAGCATTTGCCCTGGATTTTGAATGGTCGCAGATGGCAATATACTCATATCCCAGATTACGTGCCTCATCCGCAATTTCCTGGATTGTATTTTTACCATCGCTCCAGTTTGAATGAATATGAAGGTCACCTTTTATAGCATCATCAGTAATTAGTTTGGGAAGTATTTGTTCCAAAGCTGATTCAATTTCTCCTCTATCTTCCCGAAGCTCTGGCGGTATATAATCCATTCCAAGATTCTGATACACATCTCTTTCAGAATTGCAATCCAGTTTATACCCGTTTTTCAGGTTGGTAAGACCTAACTCGTTTAAATGCACATCCATAGACGAAGCTATTTTCTGAAGATGAATATTATGGTTTGTCGAACCTGTAAAATGCACCAGTATTGAACCAAAACATCCGTCATCTACTATTTGCAAATCAACAGGGACATTGTATTTATAGATAACAACTGCTCTGTTTTTTTCTTTATTAAGGACAGTTTGTACATTTCCCAGTTGTGTAAAAAGGTCAATTACATGTTCTGGATCATCTGACCTGGCTATAAGGTTAACATCTTCAACGGTTTCCTTCCGTCTTCGAACACTTCCTGCAACAGTAACATCTGTTATATGTGGGTGAGATTCCAGAATCAACTGTATTTCATCAGCAACCTTTAGGGCTGTGTCAAGCAGTATTAAACCCTCTCCCCTGTTTTCATGACGTTTAATTGCGTCCAGAATACGTTTTTCCTGTCTGATACCCATATTGGGAATCCTTCTAATCCGGTGTGTTTTTGCAGCTTTTTTCAAGTCATCAACTGTTTTGATACCAAGTCTTTTATAAAGAGTCTGCAGGGTTCTGGGTCCTATACCCGGTATGTCCAGAAGCTCTTCTATGTCTACAGGTGTACTTTGTTTGATATTTTCATATTCATAAAAAGCCCCAGTGGTAAGTATATCTTCTATTTTTTCAGACAGTGATACCCCAACACCAGGTATATTGTCCAGTTTATTATCTTCATATAATTTACTAACATCTTCTCTGAGATTTTTAATCTGATATGATGCTTTTATATATGCCCGGATTTTATATGAATCCGCATTCTGGAATTCAAGCATTTTGGCAGTTTTGGAAAATATCCGGGCAACCTCATAATTGTCCATATTAAACTCACGACCAGTATAGATAGGTTTTATAAATCTCAATAATTCAGATTATTTTTCAAGTGCTCTTTCAACCGCTTTTTTATGGAGTTCAGCAGACTCATGTATTCCTCCTTTATTCCCCCTTACTGCACGACATGGGTACTGCTGAATTAATAAACCTGCATATGATGGAGCATCTTCAATATTGGTACTAACCAGTTTTTCTGCCATATGCCATGTACTTCCACATGGTGCACCCCGAATCACATCAACTTTTGTAATTTTTTCGTTATCAGTTTCGATATCCAGAACAGGTTGACCGAAAAGGGATGTAAATTCTGATGTTTCAGGACAGGGTTTAATCGAACAGCATATATCATCCACTTCTATATATATCCCATATTCCCTGGAATATTTTTCCAGTTCATCCATGGGAGCCCTTGATTTTCCACCTGGTACAATCAGTGCTTTAACACCAGAACTTCCTGCAACACGTGCAATCTCTGATGTGAGGTCAGGATGCAGTGAGTAGGTTATTAATATGTCTGATTTAAATACCTTGTTGTTAAGGTCAAGATTGTTGAGGAAATCACCCGGTTCATCGATAAACTCAGGAAGGTTTGCCGGCAGTTCAGCAGTTACAATATCAAAATCACTTTTTGATTTTAGAGTTTCGATTAATCGTTTACCGTATTTACCTCTTGTAATTACACCTATCATTGTCATAAATATCTTTAATAATATGATAAACTTAATATCATTTGGCTTTTAAATTTCTATACAGGTGAATAAAATGGGAGACATAGATAACATAGACCAGTCGATGGTATTTTTCAGATGCAGCATATGTAATTTCGAATTTCAGGCGAACCCGGATTTTATTCCTATAAAATGTCCCCAGTGTGGCAGTGAAGATACACAACGTACATAAATAAAAATATAATGATTGAAATGACCACATATATGAAGGGAAAATTAATTACACTGGAAGGTATCGATGGTTCAGGCAAATCCACTATAACTGAGCGGTTAAAAAACCATCCATCACTTTCTGATGTAGTATTTACAAGGGAACCTACTAAAAACTGGATCGGAAATGTAGTGGAACAGGCCATACAATCTGATACCGACCAGATTGCGGAATTCTTTCTTTTCACATCCGACCATGCTGAACACATAGCAAAATTAATAAAACCCAACCTTGAAAACGGTCAAAATATTATTTCTGACAGGTACCTGGACAGCAGATGTGCCTATCAGGGGGCTACTCTTTCTAATAGATTTGAAAACTCAATACAATGGGTTAAAAGTATCCATAAAGGATGGACTATTATCCCTGATCTTACCATTTTCCTTGACATCGACCCGGAATTTGCTATTGAGCGCTGCGGAAACAGGGGACAGCAGACCAAATTTGAAAAAATGGAGTTTTTGCAACAGGTATATGATAACTACCAGAAACTCATAAAAGAGGAACCTGTAAGGTTTGTTGTTGTGGATTCGAATCAGCCTGTTGAAGAAGTGGAAAAAGATGTGGTAGATATCATCACATCTTATATATGATTAGAGCTCATTATCATCAGCAAACTTAATCAATGCTTCACCAAGTTCTCTGACATATCTTGGATTCAGGTTGAAACGCCCTTTTTTCTGTCCGCCTCTCTCTTTGGCTATCTCTACATATTCTTTGTCGTATTTTTCACTTGTTTCAAGGGCAATGGTCAGATACCACCCACCACCCATTTTGATTTCTGTAAATCCTTCTCCTTCATCTATATTATCTATTGCATCATTGTTTTCCATGTTTTCACCTTACCATTTCCATGGGTATTGACCTGTTGTGTAATGCTGTAGCCACAAGTGTACCCTTTACACCTGCATTTTTAAGGGTTTCGATGTCCTGCATATCTTTGACACCACCGCCAAGCAGGATGTCATGTTTTGAAAAAGCTGCAATGTTACTCAAAAATTCTGGATCCACACCGCTTGAAGTTCCAACGCTGTCCATGTCAAGAACAATGACATCCTGTAAATACAAATCATTTAAGATTTTTACTATTTCTGTGGGGTTATCAGGTATGTCAGGGTCGTTTTTTAAGATTTTGCCGTCCTTTTTATCGATACTTACATTTATACGACCCGGATATTTGTATGCAGCTTCTGATATGACATCCATTGGTGTGGTTTCTGTACCCAGTACAACCGTGTTTGCCATAGATATAGCCTTTGAAACCTCCTCAAATGTAGTAATACCCATATCAACCATAGTACTGACTTTTTTTGATATTGAACTGATATCATCAAAATTGGTATCATGCTTGCCGATTCCCTGTAATATATTTAAATCCGCTACATAGACCTCACCAGGTCTTACACAATCGACAACCTCAAGTGGACAGGAACTTTCACAGATTGCACTGTTTAAATGAATCGGTAGATAATGTTTGCGATTTCCACCTTTTGCATGCACCACAGTATGGTTATATATATCCAGCACAAATATTATTCGAAACATATTTAATTAATACATTTGCTCCTAATATAAAAAAGAGGGTCAATCATGAAATTATTAGTTAGTCCGATCAATTTAGAAGAAGCAGTATCATCCTGTAATGGTGGTGCTGATATCATCGATGTTAAAAATCCAAAAGAGGGTTCTCTTGGTGCTAACTTTCCATGGGTTATACAAGCAGTAAGGGATTCCATTGATTCAAAAAAGCCTATAAGTGCAACTATTGGTGATTTCAATTATAAACCCGGAACTGCATCTCTGGCAGCCTATGGAGCTGCATCATCAGGTGCTGAATACATTAAAGTAGGACTCTATGACATCCAGACCGAGGAACAAGCATATGATATGCTGGTTAACATCACCAGTTCTGTAAAAAGTTATGATGAAAATAAAAAGGTTGTTGCCTGCGGATATTCCGATTACCAGCGTATAAATTCAATATCTCCTATGAAACTTCCAAAAATCGGAGCAAGTGCTGGTGTAGACCTTGTGATGATGGATACAGGTCTTAAAGACGGGAAATCCACTTTTTATTTTATGTCTGAAGATACCCTTACAACGTTTGTGGAGTCAGCCCACAGTTTCGGTCTTAACACTGCACTCGCCGGTTCCATCAAATTCGATGACCTTGAAGCACTAAAACGAATTCAACCGGATATAATCGGAGTCAGAGGGATTGTATGCGGTGGTGACCGTAATACAGTCATACAGGAAGAACTGGTAACAAAAGTCAGAAATGAACTCTAACAACTTTAGCATATTTCATCTTTTTTGAAAACTTTGGATATAACAAAGGTTTATCACATACATAGTTACAACAATCAACAAATCTAAATCACACAAACAGGTAGTTAAATAATGAACGAAAATGTTACGGTTCATGTTGCCAGAGCATATCATAGAGATGTGGGGAAAGGTATAGCCAGAGTGGACAGAGAACTGATGCAGAAACTGGGGACAGTGAGTGGTGATGTAATAGAAATCAAGAACAAAAAAGAAGGATACGCAATTGTCCAGCCACTCCATGAAAGTGATTCAGCAAAAAACATAGTTCGTGTAGACGGAAACACCAGAAATAATATAGGTATTGGTGTTGATGATGTAGTTGTAGTCAGAAAGATAAAAGCCAGAATCGCAGATAAAATAACTTTTGCACCCGCACAACCTGTTCACTTTGTCAATGGAGCTCAATACCTCCTTCGGATGCTTGAAGGCAGACCTGTTTCCCGTGGTGAATGGATAAGGGTGGAAACTGTAAATGAACCACTATATTTTGTTGTTGTTTCCATAAAACCTACTGGACCTGCTGTTGTAACACCTGATACTTCTATAAGATTAAAGGATGTATCCATTGAAAGTGAAAGTGGCGCTGCTGAACGGATAACTTATGAAGATATCGGTGGTCTTAAACGTGAAATCGGTCTTGTAAGAGAAATGATAGAACTTCCACTAAGACATCCTGAATTATTCCAGAAACTTGGGATTGAACCTCCAAAAGGTGTGATGATATATGGTCCATCTGGAACTGGTAAAACTTTAATCGCAAAAGCGGTAGCCTATGAAACAGATGCAAATTTTATATCTCTTAGTGGACCTGAAATAATGTCCAAGTATTACGGGGAAAGCGAAGAAAAACTGCGTGAGATTTTCGAAGGAGCAGAAAATGATGCTCCATCGATAATATTCATCGATGAAATCGATTCCATTGCACCAAAACGGGGGGAAGTTTTTGGAGAGGTGGAACAGAGGATTGTAGCACAGCTGCTTTCACTCATGGATGGTCTTAAATCCAGAGGTGAAGTAATTGTTATTGCGGCTACAAACCGGCCCAGTTCAGTGGATGAAGCTCTGAGGCGTGGTGGCAGGTTCGACCGGGAAATTGAAATTGAAATTCCTGACAGGGATGCAAGACTGGAAGTATTACAGGTCCACACCAGAGGAATGCCCTTTGAAGATGATGTTGTTCTGGATGAACTGGCAGATATAACACATGGTTTTGTTGGGGCTGACCTTGCGTCACTTTGTAAAGAAGCGGCGATGAGAGCATTAAGAAAAATACTGCCGCATATAAAAATCGAAGAAGAAATACCTCTGGATATACTGGATAATCTGAAAGTTTCAAGGGATGATTTCTTTGAAGCTCTCAAAAATATAGAACCTTCTGCAATGCGGGAAGTTGTGGTGGAAGTCGCCCACATCAACTGGAAAGATATTGGAGGTCTGGACAATGCAAAACAGGAACTTGCTGAGGCGGTTGAATGGCCCCTAAAATATCCTGAACTGTTTAAGGCGGTTAATACTAAACCACCAAGAGGAATTATACTTTTTGGTCCACCCGGTACCGGTAAAACCATGCTCGCTAAAGCAGTTGCCAGTGAAAGCGAGGCAAACTTCATAAGTATAAAGGGTCCTGAATTGTTGAGTAAATATGTGGGTGAATCTGAAAAAGCGATAAGAGAAACATTCAGAAAGGCAAAACAAGCTGCACCTACTGTGATTTTCTTTGATGAAATCGATTCGGTTGCACCAAGACGGGGAAAAAGTAGCGATACTAATGTCATAGAACACGTGGTAAGTCAGATACTCACTGAAATGGATGGTATAGAAGAACTTAAGGATGTAGTCATTATAGCTGCTACCAATCGATTGGATATAGTTGACCCTGCTCTACTGCGCCCTGGACGTTTTGACAGGATGGTATATGTCAGTATTCCTGATAAAAAGAGCAGGTCAATGATATTCAATATACATCTTGATGGCAAACCACTTGCAGACGATGTGGGTATAGAAAAACTTGCAGATATAACAGAAGGATATGCAGGAGCAGACCTAGAAGCCATATGCAGGGAAGCAGCACTGCTTGCACTTAGAGAAGTTATTAAACCTGGCCTTAGTAAAGCAGAGACAAAGGGCATAGCGACTAATATTAAAATCCACTGGTCCCATTTTGAGAAGGCCATATCCCGGGTGAAACCTACGACTTCTGATAAAGATATGCGGTTTTATGACCAGAATGCAAAAAGGTATATAGAAACTGATGAAAAATTTTAAAGTAAACAAGCATTTTTCAGGAACATAAAACTAATCACAGTAGAAGATTCGGTCCATTTATACTATCACCTATAGTTATAAATAATATCTGTTAAATAATATCTTGATATATAGACCATGTTTTTTTTTGGGGGTTTGTTATAATTGACTGATAAAAATGATATATTTAACGAATTAGCTGATGCTGTTGTTAAAGGTGATAAAGATAAAGCAAAAAAATTTGCACAAGAAGCACTTGATGAAGGTATAGACCCTTATGAAGCAATAATGAAAGGTTGTACAAGAGGAATGCATGTTGTCAGTGACAAATACGATAGAGGCGAGATGTATATTCCCCATATAATGTTATCTTCTAATGCTATGGATGAGGCGACTAAAATTCTTCTGCCACATGTTGATGTAAAGCAAATAAAGGAATCTGGTGTGGCTGTTGTGGGAGTTATCCTGGGTGATATCCATGATATCGGTTTAAACATTGTTGGTTCACTTCTTGAAGCTGCCGGTGTTACAGTCTATAATCTTGGTAAAGATGTTCCTTATGAGGATTTCATAGAAACTGCTAGAAAAGTAAATGCTGATGTTATCGGACTATCCGCTATGATGACCACAAGTATGATGGGAATAAAACAGTTCCCAAATTATACAACAAATTTGCATAATATTACATACAATATGTACTAATTGTAAAAGGTGTTAAATTTGTATAATATAAAACAAGCTTCTGAATATCTGGGCGTTAATCCTGAAACATTGAGAAGATGGGAAAGAGAAGGCAAAATAAATCCTGAAAGAACTTATTGAACTTATAAAACGAAAAGAAATCGAAAGAGTTGTTGTCAATTATAAAGACCGCCTTATGAGATTTGGGTTCGAAATTTTCGAGGAGCTATGTAAGTCAAATGGTGTTGAAATAGAAATAATCAACCAAACAGAAGACAAAACATACGAAAACGAATTAGTTGAAGATGTTCTTACTATCATCACGGTCTTTTCCGCAAAACTTTACGGAAGTCGAAGTCATAAGAACAAAAAAATTAAGGAAACAAACGAAAAGCTATTTGATGATTATCATGTCGTTTCGCAATAAAGATAAATTTAAAAACACAGTTACATTCACTCTAAAACAGGAGATTTATT
>NZ_JBKGYF010000015.1:0-30615 GCF_046546175.1 Methanohalobium sp.
AAGCATGAAAAAAGAAAAAGCAGTTGTGTTTGACAGTGCAGGCACGCTTTTACAGATGTACCGTGTTGGTAAAAAATTAAGTACAGGAGAGATTTTTGAAAACATTGAAAGCACTTCAATAGTTGCAAATAAACCTCAAAGAGCTCTTGTTGTATTGCATACTGAGCTCGAAACTGTTGCAAAATGTGACCCTGATATAAAACTCATAGACTTTATGCATGAAAATGATGTGGATATAGATATAAGCTGTTCTAGTTCACCTTTCACAAAAAATCAAGCATTTGATATAATAAAATTAAACAATACAACGGTTGGGGATATACACGATGTGATTTGCACTGTCCGTAGAAGATCTCCCCCTGACGTTTTCTATCTGGCAGCTGGTACAATACTGGATGCTGATATTGCCACGGTTCTTTGCGTTTTAAGTACTGGCGGCTGGTTATATCCCAAAACATCCATTACAATAAAAAAATTACAGGATATGGATATCGATGTTTATATTGCGTCGGGGGACAGTATAAAGAACCTGAGAAAAGTTGCACACTCCATAAATGTCCCTATTGAAGGGGTTTTTGGCCTTGCAAATGCTTATGACAAAGAAAGAATAATCCATGATTTAAAAAACAAATATAATACCGTAGTAATGGTAGGGGACGGGATGAATGACATTTTCGCATTAAGAGCAGCGGATATAGGTATTTTGACCATTCAACAGGGAAATAACCGTCCTGAAAAACTTAAAAAATCAGTGGATACAATAATAAGCGATATTATAGAAGTAGTAGAGGTTGTGATGAAACAATAACATATCCAGAGCTTCCTGTTTTGCTTTTTTAAAGTTAACAGCGATATAATTATGCGATATGTTTATGTAGTGCTTAATATAATGGAAGAATATAATCAAAAGATTCCGGTTCGTATGTGTTGGATTATTCATGGTTTTGTAATAAGTGAGAACAACCATTAATTAGCTTAATATCAAATTAAAGTTTATTCATTTAACTGGTGGAGGAATTAAATGGTTTTGTTTATCGAAATTAAAAATCTGACTGTAGATTTTGATGGTATTAAAGCCCTGAAAAATATAAATTTGGATATCAACGAAGGAGAAGTCGTTGGTATACTGGGAAGAAGCGGTGCAGGAAAAACAGTACTCATGCATGTACTGCGTGGTATTGAAGAATACAAAAATGCATCCGGAGAAGTAATATATCATCTTGCAAGGTGCAGTAAATGTGGATATATTGAACCCCCTAGCAAAGTCGGGGTAAAATGTGAAAAATGCGGTGAAGAACTACAGTCTTATGACGTAGATATTCTCAAACTACCTGCCAAAGACTCCAACAGAAGAAATATTGTAAGACGTATCGCAATAATGCTACAGCGTACATTCGCTCTTTATGGTGATGACAAAGTAATAGATAATGTTATGAGCTCATTCAAAGAAATCGGGTATAAAGGAACTGATGCTCTCTCAAAAGCCATGGAACTTCTTGATGAAGTGGAAATGTCACACCGGATGATGCATATCGCCCGTGATTTGAGTGGAGGGGAAAAACAACGTGTTGTCCTTGCACGGCAGCTGGTACGAAACCCCATGATGCTTATCGCCGATGAGCCTACAGGTACACTCGACCCGAGAACTGCTAGAGTGGTCCATAATGTTATATCAGAAGCTGTTAACAATTACAATATGACAATGACCATCACCTCACACTGGCCTGATGTGATTAAACATATGGCTAACAAAGCGATCATACTGGATAAAGGTGAAGTTATCAATGAAGGTGATCCCGGTGAGATGGCTGATGAGTTTACAAAACTTGCGTGCACTATTGAAAATAAATGTGAAAGAGAAATTGGAGATGAGATCGTAAAGGTCAGAAATCTGTCCAAAAAATATGTTTCTGTCACTAGAGGTGTCATCTACGCTGTAGACGATGTATCCTTTGATGTAAATGAAGGTGAAATATTTGGAATCGCCGGTGTAAGCGGTGCTGGAAAAACCACCACATCACAGATGCTTATTGGAAACGTTCAGCCTACAACAGGCAGCATCGAGGTAAGAGTGGGCGAAGAATGGGTAGATATGACTGTCCCCGGTCCAAAAAATAGAGGACTTGCAACCCAGTATATGGGAATACTTCACCAGGAATACGGATTATACACAAACAGAACTGTCATCGACAATTTAACAGAATCCATCGGCATTGACCTGCCTTATGAACTTGCCGTCAAAAAGGCGATTGATACCCTGACAACCACTGGATTTACTGAAGATGAAGCAAAATCACTGTTGAATAAAATGGCCGAGGAATTAAGTGAAGGTGAGCGTCATAGAGTTGCTCTTGCACAGGTCCTTATGAAGGAACCAAACATTGTTATAATGGACGAACCCACTGGTACAATGGACCCTGTTACCAAAAAAGATGTCACAAGATCCATTCTCCAGACGAGAGAAAAAATGGGAGATACATTTATAATTGTATCACATGACATGGATTTCCTGGTTGATGTATGTGATCGGGTTGCACTGATGCAGGAATCAAAGATTGTCAACATAGATGAACCTGAGGAAGTACTTGCTCCACTATTGGAAGCTGAAAAACAAATATAACCTCTTTAAGGGAGCTTTTTAAATCAGATGAGGTGATGGTTGATGTTGTGACCATTAAACAATAATTTTTTTACCAATAACTGCTTTATGTAGCTGGCCAGGAGGTTTTTGATACGGGTAACAAAATAAACGTTGAAGTCGATGGTCAAAAGATAACCCTACCGGAAGGGTCAACTCTTGAAGATGCCTTGAAAAAAGCTGATGTTAAATATAAAGAAGGAAACGCAATTGGCATCTTTGAAGAGAAAAAAAATCATAGTGCTGAGGAAACAAAAAAATACAGAATCATCACATCTAAAGGAGAATTTCAGGTAGAACTCTACGATGAAGATACCAACTCAAAAAAACGCTGGATTAATAATTATAAAGATTATGAGACGACAAAAGTTCAATGGGTAAATAATGATGCTCTCGCTTTTGGGTCATTCAAAAGCAATATTTCCCCAGTACATGGATTGTATAAATTTGAAGAGTTTGATGTAATATTCGGCACTGGTGGATTCGACCCAGACAAAACATTTCTCATTTTTATTAAAGAACCTCATAAAGCCGAATATGGAATTCCAGATGATGGAAGTTTTGCATATGTTATAAGTGGCAGAAAAACTGTTTTTGACCTGGACCAATCCGATACTATTGACAGTATAGAACCTGTGGTGGAATGGGAAGAAATAGGTGAAGGATACACAACCAGTGACCTCACCACCAGGGTTTCTGACGGGAATAAAATATATACTCATTTTGAAGTGGAAATTGATCCTGCTGCACCGGAAGGTGCTGAAAACTTTTTCGCGCTTGTAAATGACGGAACTTTCAAGATTGATCTTGCTGCAAGTTCATTCCTGGCTGACGATAGGTTAAAGGGTGAAATGTCAAAATATGAAAATTTTGAACCAAGGCATACTGGTGCAGTATCCATCAGAACCGCTGGATATGGAACAGGTCGCACATACATTTCAAGAAAAGACCGACCTTCCAGTATTGCCCATTCAGTTGTAGGACATGTTATAAAAGGTATCGAACTGATAAAAATGGCGAAAAATGGGGATGTGCTATCTATTACTACAATCCCAGATCAAATCATGTTACTCGGGAAGAGTTTTAAAGAAGCTGAGGAAAGACTATCCCGTCTTGATATTGAACTGGAAAAAGAAGGACATACTCAAGATAATGCTGTCATCGTGAGCCAGAAACCTGAAACAACTATTGAGATTTTCAATCAGGGTGAAGTTAAATCCTATGGTGTTCCTGAATCACATCTTGTAAGAATCGAATTGTTTGATGAACTTGCACCAAAAACGGTCGATTTTTTCAGACATGCTACACGTCTTCAGTTTAAAAATGTTGGAGAACTATCAGTATACCTCTCCTATGAAAATACCTACATTTTCAAAGCAGAACTGGAAGCTGAAAAGTACAAAGAAATAATGCCTGAAAATACTCCAACAAATAAGGTTAATGCAGGAGACATCGGTATAACAAATCAGGCTGCAAAAAGAATGGGATTAATAGGTGTAAAAACTGTTGATGAAGATATGTTTGGACCCACAGGTGAAAAATTCACAAGCACCAATATAATCGGACGAATTCTGGACCTGGAAAAATTAAAAAACCTGAAAGAAGGAGACGTCATGCATATAACAGAATCCTCAGGAGAGGATTGAAATGTCAGAAAACAACACGGACAATAATAATGAACAGAAAACCATAACAAAGCTTGTTGTCATAGCCTCTGATTGGGTGCTACCAACAGATGCCGCCATGAAAATATATGAATCCGAGACTGAGGTGACTGTCAAAGAAACATGTTTTGGACTTATGATTAATGGACCGGCGGACGCTGTCAACAGAGCCGTTGAAGAAATTGTTTCCATGGACAGAAATCATATTTTTGTTAAAGAAAGAGGTTTTTCTCCCGGTGATGAAAGGAGATGCCGTGCAGTGCGTGGTGGAGGTCCAAGACCCGGATATTATTTCCTCAGGGAAGAGGTAAATATGTTGCCAACCATTGGAAAAGCTCTTGATGATTATGAAAATGGATCCCCCCTTAAAGAAACTAATAAGCCCAAAAAACTGAAAGCTTCCAGATTAAAAGACATCATCGAATCAAATGTAGAGGAGTGAGATTTTGGCTAAAGTATTCATCTATCCCACAAACAGTCTTATTCTGTATGACCTTGTAGAACGTTTTGGTCATGAACCACTTGCAATGATGAGCAGAGTCCACGAGAAAATAACCACGCCCAGTATTGATTCGCCACCCTTAAATATCAGTCCAGAAGACCCGAAATACGGATTAAAATATGCTGCAGTTGAAGTACCCTCGGGTGTCAGGGGCAGGATGGCAATGGCTGGCCCACTTATTGAAAAGGCAGATGCTGCTATAATAGTAAATGATGCAGCAATAAGTTTTGGGTGTATGGGGTGTGCACGAACCAATGAAATGGTGAAATACATAGCAAGGCATAAAGACATACCTATACTGGAACTTGAATACCCCAGAACTGAAGAAGATGGGAAGGAATTTGTCTACAAAATAGCAGATTTTTTAAAATCCCTTCCAGACTCAAAAGAGAACAATCGTGAGGGAGAAAACGAATGAGCAAAGACGTGGATAAAGATGACAACTCCCTGAGGGTTATAAGTACTTCAGATACAGAACTAAAAAAACGAAAGGAGAAATACGGGGACGAAGAAGACAAAGTTACGGTTGCACTCATCGCCTGCGGTCCTGAGTATTCAGGTATACAATCCGAAATTGAATCCGCTGTTGAATCGTTGAATGCCAAACTTGTCTATCCTGAAATGGATGTTTCTGAACTGGACACCATAGGAAGAGAATTCGGGCTGGAAGTAGCAAGTGCTGACCTGAAACTGCTGATGGCTCGAGCAAAAGCCATTGTTGAGGGGAAAGCAAAGGTTGATGCAGTTTTTGTTGCTTCATGTTTTAGATGTGCTGAAGGCGCCCTTGTAAGGAACGAGGTTAGAAGGTATATACATCAAAACACTAACATACCGGTTATCAGTTATTCATTCACTGAACGTACTACCGCATCCACCCTTTTAACCCGTCTTGAAGCATTGACAACGGTTGCCAGAAGAAGGCAACTCCTTGCCAGAGAAAAACAGAAAGGTCTGACTGCCGGAATTGATTCCGGTTCAACAACCACCAAAGCTGTTATAATGAAGGACAATCAGGTAATCGGACACGGGTGGGTCCCCACTATAAAAGTCATTGAAAGTGCCGAAGAAGCATATAAAAAAGCTCTCGATGAAGCTGGGGTTAATAGAGAGGATATCCAGGCTATGGGTACCACCGGATATGGTAGATTTTTGGTGGGAAAAAAGTACAATGCCCAGCTCAGTCAGGAAGAAATCACGGTCAACTCAAAAGGAGCAGTCTATCTTGCAAATAAACAGAAAGGCAGTGCAACTGTCATCGATATCGGTGGAATGGATAATAAAGCAATAACTGTAGAGGATGGAATACCTGGTATGTTCAGCATGGGTGGTGTCTGTGCTGGTGCATCGGGTCGTTTCCTAGAAATGACCGCAAAACGCCTTGGAGTCGATATTACTGAACTCGGGTCACTTGCTGTAAAAGGCATGGAACAAAACATAGAGATGAACAGTTATTGTATCGTTTTTGGTATCCAGTCCCTTGTCAACTCGCTGGCAAAAGGCGCTTCCCCTGAAGATGTTGCTGCTGCTGCATGTTACAGTGTTATTGAGCAGATATTTGAGCAGCAGTTACAGGAAGTTGATATTAGAGAACCTGTTGTTCTGGTCGGTGGTTCTTCACTTATTGAAGGTATTCCCAGAACCCTGGAGAAATTCCTGAAAGTAGAAGTAATCGTGCCTCCTGATTCTCAGTATATCGGAGCAGTTGGTGCTGCACTGCTTGCATCCGGTTACATCAAGGAGGAATAAAATGGAACCTCTTGAGACATTTGAAGTGGAAGCTCCCTACCAGTCTGAAGCAGATCAGTACAGAGAAATTCTGAAGGATATCATATCTGATATGGTGCTCGCCCAATCCATCGGGAGGATTAAAGTGGTAATCAAACCTGAAGAATCGCTTTTTCAAATGGCACTGGTTTTAAGAGGTGGGTTATCACCGGTCAAAACTACTGATTTTGCAGCTGTTAATGTCGGAGAATTGGGAAAAAATGAAGTAGTTATCAAAATCAACAATGAAAAATATTTATCCAAACTACTAAAAATACTGTGGGACAAATATGGGCGGTTGAATGTGAGACAGCCTGAACGCAAAACCGTAGCTGTTAAAACCGAAAACCCTATGGATAAAATATCCGATGTTGAAAACATTGTTGTCGATGACCCAAAAAACACCCTACAAAAAAGAGTTGTAGATTTGGCAGTAAGGGCTGTTCCTGAAGGTTTCCGGGTCAGGTATCATTCGTTTAAAGGCAGTAATTTCATTTTTGTAGCATCAGAAGATTTAATGAAACAGGAATGGATTGATGAAGCTTATCAGATACTGGATGAGCTCACAAACGAGGAGGAAAGCTAAATGGGTGTTGTTCTTGAACCCTATATTTATGAAGGTGGTATGTACAAACACGGAATGATTCTGGAACTTCTGGAGGACCTCGGAGGATATCTGGTCCAAAAAACTCCTGCCGGGTCAGAAGTCACACTGGTCATGCTGATTCCAAAAGAAGATGTACACCTGGTGGAAGATGTCGCTGAAAAACTGCTGGGTAAAATGACCAAAGCTCCTCTTACAGGTACTGAAATTGCAGTTGTATCCCCAACTCTTGCTTCTCATCATCTACCCCACTCTGCATGCGATGTTGCGGAATATCTTCGCCGTGGTGGTGCAAACACCAATATGATTGGCCTTGCCAGAGGAATGGGCAGAAGAGTCGCATTATCAGAGGATTATGAAAGAAAACTTATCAATGAACATGATGTTGCTGTATTTTCATTCGGAGTTTTTACAGACTGCATTATTAACAAAAAACCAAAACTGTTTAAAGGTATCAAAATTCCGATTGTAGCAACCGGTGGACCCGACCTTAACACTGAGGATGTTCCTGGAGCGGACATGTATGTGGGTAACATCGGGAGAGTTTCCCATCGATTAAGGAAAGAAAGTGAATTAAGTTCACTGGATACCTTAAACGAAAAAGTAGGAGAAATCATTGAACAAAAACGTGAAGAACTTGCAAAAGACCCGCCAGTAGTTATGCCGGCAAGATTGATGCAGGAAATTGAAAGACAGATTCCTCAAATACAGAACGTATTAAGCCCGGCACCCATAACCCTTCAGCTGGATGGTGTCAGGATTAAACTCCCATATGAAGATCATCATGAAGATGTGGAAAATATAGAGTTTGATGAAGGAGTTGTCCTTTCTGAAATAGCTGAGGTGAGCCCTTCAAAAATGAAAAACTATATATTAATTAAAATAAAACCGGAATCTGAAATCGGTTACACAATATAAATTTACTTGAAAATATATTATGTTACAGGTTAAATGTCAACCAATTTTTGTACCGGAGATGGAACTATGGAATTTGATAAAATAAAAGAAGTTCTGGACAAAGATCCGGAGGATGCTGTATCTGACCTTCTGGACGATATTAAAGAACATTATGGTGAAGTTCCGTATATTTTGGATTTCATGAAAGACATGCCAGAACTTTTTGTCCCGAAAGTGATGTACGACAACTCAATTATGAGAGAATTCAAAAGTATGGATCCTGAAACAGTGGAATTGATTTCCATAGGAGTATCATCTGCTCTTCGATGCGAACACTGCCTAAAAATGCATATAAGAGTCGCAAAACGTTTGGGTCTGTCAAAGGAAGAAATTTTTGATGCTATAATGATAGGCGGCACATTATCCAACGCCTCTGTGCTTGCTGAAGGTACCCGAGCACTTGATTCAGAACTAAATGGAGAATATAAAGAGGAACAGGAAACAGAATGTAAAGGAGGAGATGTCTGCGATATAACTGGGGGCAGAAACAAAACTTCAGAAGATTGGGGCTCCTGATAACACTACACCTGTGAAATATCCAAGAATTACTCCACTATTTAGAAACGGCAGACCTGCCTGTGGTTTACCTTTCATAATGAACACTGAAAGTGCAAAAAAACCAATTATTGTACCAATCATTCCGCCAAGCGCAGGATATGATATAATTCCTGAGTGCTCAATGAATACATTTGCCGAAACCACAAGTATCGTCGGCATCACAGCGTCCCCAAGTCCCATAAAAAAAGCACCTCGATCTTCATCATCACTGTTGAAACTTTCTTCTCTGAAAGAGTAATTAAGCTTTTTTGGAATTACAAATAATATCGGTAATTTCAAATCCATTACACCTTCTGCCAGTGAAACCATGTGTTTGGTTTTATACACCGAAATTGCATCATACACTGCAAGAATGACCAACAGTATGATTGCGGGCAGCACAGCAAGAGAAATCCCAAAAATCGAGCTCGCAGCTGCACCAATTATAAGACCCACTATATCTATAATGTACCATTCCGGGATTTTATAAAGTATAGCTGTCATACCAACAGCAGATATCATTGATACCGATGACCCTATATTGGAACTGATATCCAGCATTGACAAAAATGCATACAGTCCGTAATAAAGAGTTGAAGCAACAGCAAAAAGAATAAACAGCTGTATTATCCATTTTTTGTCCATTTTTATTGCCAGAAGAAGTATCAATGTAAAAACTACGATGATACCGATATAATAAAACGAGTTAGAAGTCGATTCCGGATTTTCAAAGGCACGCATATTGTTGGCTTCCATTGGCATAGCCAGAACCAGTGCCAATAACTGTACAAGCAGCAATATACCCGCCATTATAAAAATCGGTGTATACTCTCTGAATCTGGATTCTTCAGAACTCAAATAACTTCAACCCTGTAGTTTCTATGAAATATTTATATTAACGTCTAAAGTATTTGCACTTTATTTAATACTATGCCTGTACAACATAACAGAAACTATATAAATTATCTATCTCAATAGTTTTTAAATAGAAAAACTGATTTAAATATAAAGAGTGAAAAACAATGGAAACCCGGGACATAGTTTTTTCGGTTATCATGGTAGTATCTGCATTCATCTTGACATATCAATGGCTTGGACGCTTCGGTGAGAGTTCAAAAAATCCCCTGATAATCTTTGCCGCTATTGTAATGGTCGGTTCACTGGCTGTATTAATACTCTCAATAATTACCCGACTTCGCAACATCGAACAGATGATGGATGCAAAAGAGCGTTCGTTACGGATAAATGTACAAAGTGTAGAAGATAATCTAGACAAAAGGATGGATGAAGTACAAAATTCAGTAAACAAGAGTATCGATGAATTCAATCGAAGGAAATATCGCTGAAAGAATCGACAACCATGGTCTCCACATGCTCCATTGTATTTCTGGCATCTTCCTCCCCAGACGATTTCCTGATATCTATTTTACCGCTTTTATAAAGAATTATGGTTTTATCCATAAAATCAAATCGTGCCACCCCTAATTTTTCAGAACAGCTTAACTGTACAATTAAACCAAATCTCAGATTATTTTGTAATATCCGGCACAATACATTCATTGAAATTGTTCGACCAAACCTTGACTGCGCTATGTACTTATTTGGGTCATCAACACAAGGCTGGAACAAAGTGATATTATAATCCGATGATTCAGTATACATATACAACTGATTAACTGGTTTCCTATTAGATAGTTGTTGGTACCATAAATTCGTTCTCCTGTATATTGTTTATAAAATCAATCCTTTTTACCATCTGACTCTTTAAGTTCACGGATTTCACTGAATAACGATTCCAGTTTGGCTCTTTCAATTGGAAGTGTACCTAACTCGAGCTCTCTTTTTAGTGCTAAAACCAAACAATACAGCATCAGTGCCATAATTATCATAAAAGGGAATCCACCGACAAGTGATGCTGTCTGCAAAGCTGACAGTCCACCAGCAAGAAGCAAAATAGCGGCGAAAGCACCTTCCATGACACCCCAGATGACACGCAATGGAAGTGGAGGATTAGGGTTACCCTTTGAAGTTAGCATACCTATAACATAAGTTCCCGAATCTGAAGATGTTATGAAAAAAACCGCTACGGATATCATGGCTACTGCTATAAGTATGCCTGATATTGGGAAATTACTAAGTGCTGTAAAAAACCCAAGTGCTTCATCTTGAGCTACCACATCACCTATACCAGCTCCTCCAAAGTGTTCTATATAAAGTGCAGCTCCTCCAAAAACACTGAACCATAACATGCTGACAACCGTCGGCACAAGCATGACACCTATTATAAAACTGCGTATAGTCCGTCCCCTTGAAACCCTTGCAATAAACGAACCAACAAACGGTGACCATGCAATCCACCATGCCCAGTAGAAAATAGTCCAATCTCCATGCCATCCCTCTGGACTTACACCTACAGGGTCAATACTGAACGACATGTACAGGAAATTCTGTAAATATCCACCGACCGAGTGGGTAAACAGGTCCAGTATAAAAAGAGTAGGTCCTACTATTAATATGAATATAAGTAAAATCGCTGCAGCAGTTATATTAATTTCACTCAACCATTTTATACCCCTATCGATACCTGTTACTGTGGACATAACCGCCAGAATAGTGACAACTGTTATTATACTAAGCCAGAGTATTGAATTGTTGGGAATACCAAATAAATTTTCTAAACCACCACCAATTTGCATAACCCCCAATCCCAAGGTTGTGGATATTCCAAAAAGAGTGGCAAGTACACCGATTGTATTTACAGCTACTCCCCATGGCCCGTTAATACCTTTACGACCCAATATTGGCTCAAGGCAGGAGCTTAGCAGCATTGGGAGGCCTTTTCGGTAGGAAAAATATGCAAGTGAGCCTGCGACCACTGCATAAATTGCCCACGGATGGAAACCCCAGTGGAAGAACGAATATCTTATAGCAGTATAAACTGCTTCATCAGTACCTGCTTCACCCAGTGGAGGCCACATATAATGCCATATTGGCTCAGAGACACCCCAGAAAAGCAGGCCTATACCCATACCACAGCTAAACAGCATTGAAAACCATGCCAGGTATGAATAAGCAGGTTCTTCATCATCTCCTCCGAGTTTAATATCACCCATTGGACTTATCATCAGATACACGATTAAAAACAAAAATAAACTACTACCAAGAACAAAGGTCCATCCAAGGTATTCTATAATCCAGTTGAATATGATTTCTATATAACTACTAAATGTTTCCTGGAATACAATACCACCAACTACAAATCCTACTGCTAATATTATCGAGACAACGAAAGTAGGTGTTTTAAGAGTATCCGAAAAAGATGTCAATCCTTTTTGTCTGTATCTCATTGTTTTACCCCATGTGCTAATATCCTGTATCATAACGCTTACTTGGGAGATATTTGGAACGATAATTATAACAAAATTAAACAATGACCTCTATATTTAGACCAGTTGCTTTTATATCGATAACTCAATATTTGTTGCTTATAGTCATATCAGCAAATGATGATATCTTCTAAATTAGCAACAAATTATCTGTGCTTAACTATAATAAGTGTATATTAAATCTTTTAGTAACTAAATGGATAACAATGAACTGATGAGTATATAAGTTTTATTCCAATTTAGCTGAGGACAATATTTTTTGATGCCTTATTAGATAAATGCTATAAGGCAAATATCTAATATAATAAGTGGTATAATAGTATTTAAATGGATATGAGGTTAAAATCATGGACATTGAAAATACAGATGACGAACAATCGATAAGTAAATTCCTCGAACATGATTCATCAGTTTTAGATGAGCTTGAAAGCCTTTACAATCTTGAAGATGAATACGATATTTATCTGGATTCTGTAGAGTTCTCTATTGCACATTATTACTGTAACAAAAACAGTGAATTAAAAGATGATGATATAACCACTGCACTTCAAAATATAAAGGAAAATTATGATAGTAATATCGAATTATTCAATGACCTAGAAAAAGATATTATTGAAAATTTAATGGATACTATTAAAAAAGAACCAATAACCCATCATGAATTCAAATTAGTAATAGATTATATACTTTGGTCTATTGAAAATAGGTCATGGATGGAAGATAATCAGGCATATGCCAAATGGGTTTCCTACTACTGTGATGCATACACATCCGAAGAAGAAGAGGATTACAAAAAGGAGATTAAGAAAAAGGCAGATGAGATTGGGTTGTCTCAGGAAGATATAGATACACTTCTGTCAAAACAAGAATCCTTAAAGTGATATTAAGGAACAATAAGCACTTCTGTGTCAGCGTGTTTCAATACATTATCCGATACACTTCCGAGTAAAAACCTCTCAATACCAGATTTACCCAGTGAACCCATAACTATAAGGTCAATTTCGTTTTTCTTTGCAAAATCAATGATATCATCTGCCGGATGTCCCATACGTATAACAGATTCGATCTTTACCCCACTCTCATCACCAATTTCTTCCACACGATCGGTTGTATATTTTTTGGCTTCTTCTTTATCAAAAACAGGATGATCAAAATAAGCTCCTGTATCCAGTACATACATGGCATAGACTTTAGCACCAGTCAATTTTGCAAACTCTATACCTCTATATATTGCATTTTCACTTTTTTCAGAACCATCAGTAGAAATCAAGATTTTCTTGTAATGTGAATCCATTTTACCAGTTCCCCCTGTAAATATTATATTCATCACGGTATATATCTTTTGTTTTTATCCGGAATTCATGGTAACAAAGATATATTAACAGTTGCATAAATTTTTGTAAGTATCCTTCATTTTGGGGTTAAATTCAATACAAATATGTTATAAGGAGGGATAGTATGCGGATTACACTGGAACCTATTGGTATTATCAAAAAGAATGGGTGGTATTCTGAAATTTTAATTTATTCTGATTTTGAGCAGATTATCAAAAATGTCTTTTCAAAATTATCCCTGGGTAGCGGTTCAGATAATAAGCTGTTAATCGTTCATAAAAATAATTACCAGAACAATGGTCACCAAGTACAGGTTTCCAGAGTACATATGGTAGAAAGGGCAGGGAATGTTTTAAAAGTTGATAAAATCTATGATGGTAACGATTCAATTATAGATATACAACCTGATACCAGTTAAAATCCTATTTAATCAACACTTAAATAAGGAAAAATAACATATTGGTAAATCATGGGCGTTGATATAGGAGAACTTTTGCAGAAAGAAGAAACTGACATATCTAAACTGTCAAATAAAATCGTTGCCATTGACGCATACAATACATTGTACCAATTTTTAAGTATCATACGACAGCGTGACGGTACACCACTGCAGGATTCAAAAGGAAGAACAACATCACATTTATCAGGTATACTGTATCGGACTACAAACTTGATTGAAGAAGATATCAAGCCAGTGTTTGTTTTTGATGGGATACCACCTGATTTCAAAGTTAAAACCCTTGAAAAACGTAAACAATCGCGTGAAACTGCAAACCAGAAATGGAATGAAGCTAAAGAAAAAGGACTGACAGAAGAAGCCTATAAATACGCTCAGGGTTCTGCCAGAATAGATACTCAAATCCTTGAAGATGCGAAATACCTTCTCGATTCAATGGGTATTCCGTACATTCAGTCTCCCTCTGAAGGTGAAGCACAAGCAGCTCACATGGTCCAGAATGGTAATGCAGATTTTGTAGGGTCACAGGACTATGATGCACTTTTATTCGGTGCTCCCAGAGTTATCCGAAATCTTACCATAACTGGGAAACGAAAACTTCCCGGGAAAAACATATACATCGATTTAAAACCCGAAATTATTGATATGGATAAGAATCTGACATACCTGGAAATCACCCGTTCCGACCTTATTGACATTGCTCTATGTGTTGGTACAGATTACAACAAAGGTCTGGAAAACATCGGTCCAAAAAAAGCTTTTAAACTGATAAAAAATCATGGTGATATTAATTCAGCGCTGGATAAAACTGGTCAAAGCATAGAAAATGTTAATAAGATAAAAGAATTTTTCATGCATCCGGAAGTAACCGATAATTATCAGCTTAAATGGAACAAACCTGATAAGGACAGGATAATCCAGTTCCTGTGTGAAGAGCATGACTTTTCGGTAGAACGTGTGACAAAAGCATGTGAACGCCTGGAATCCAAACTTGGCTCCCAGCAAAAGACCCTAGACCAATGGTTTTGAATAAAAAGAAATTATTCCCTGCATTTAATCAGCAGGGATTTACCGGTCATTTCTTTCGGTTTTTCGATACCAATCAGCTCTAACATTGTGGGTGCTATGTCACACAGACTGCCGTTATCGAGGTTATATTTTATGTTTTCATCAAAATAGATACATCGGACAGGGTTGGAAGTGTGTGCAGTATGTGTTTTGGCTTCACTGTTGTATTCCTGCATCTGTTCAGCATTTCCGTGGTCTCCGGTTATTAAAGCAACGCCTTCTGAACGTTTGACGGCATCGATTACTCTGCCCACACATTCATCAACCGCTTCTACAGCAGTTACTGTTGCATCAAAATCCCCGGTATGACCTACCATATCCATATTTGCATAGTTGACTATAAGCACATCATATTTACCCGAGTCTAACCTTTGAACAAGGTCGTCTGTTACTTCATAAGCACTCATCTCAGGTTTAAGGTCATAGGTTGCAACCTTTGGAGAAGGTACCATACATCGGTCTTCCCCTTCATACTGTTTTTCTCTGCCACCGTTTAAAAAGAATGTTACATGTGCATATTTTTCAGTTTCTGCTGTTCGAAGCTGAGTCAAATGATGTTCACTGATAACCGCTCCAAGTGTTTTTTCGATGGTTTCTGGGGGATATGCAATGGGTACATCAAGGTTTTTATCGTATTCCGTCATGCATACAAAGTATACATCCGGATACTTCTCCCTTTCAAATCCGTCGAAATCATCCATTACAAATGAATATGTCAGCTGTCTGGCACGGTCAGGTCTGAAATTGAAAAAAATGACAGAATCATTATCATCAATGGTTGCTGTTGGGTTCCCGTTTTCATCTGTTATAACAGTTGGTTTTACAAATTCATCGGTTTCCCCTCTTTTATAACTCTCTCCAACAGCGGTTTCTGCATCTTTTGCATAAAGCCCCCTACCCATTGCAAGTGCATCGTATGCAAGTTTGGTACGGTCCCATCTTTTATCCCTGTCCATAGCATAATATCGACCTATTACTGTTGCAATTCTAGCATTACCTATTTCCCGTAAAACAGTTTCATTCCTGCGGATGTCATCCAGACCTGCGTATGGTGATACATCGCGCCCATCAAGAAATGCATGAATATATATCTCGTCCACTCCTTTATCAGCACACATTTTAACAAGTGCATGGATATGGTTCATGTGGCTGTGAACCCCACCATAGGAAAATAATCCCATGAGATGGATTTTGGATTTGTGCTGTTTAACATTGTTTATAGCGTCTATTAATACAGGATTGTCATATATTTCAAAATTTTCAATCGATTTGTTGATTCTTGTAAAATCCTGGTATACCACTCTTCCTGCTCCTATATTGAGATGACCTACCTCAGAGTTTCCCATCTGGCCTTCCGGAAGACCTACCGCTTCACCGGATGCCTGTAGTATGGATGATGGATAATTTTTCAGTAAATAATCAAGCTTGGGTGTATTCGCAGCCAGTATTGCATTCCCTTCTTCTTTAGGGAGATATCCCCATCCATCCAGTATTATTAACAAAACTGGACGTTTGCTGTTACTTATTGTTTCATTTTTCTCTGTCATACAACGCAGATTGTTTTGATTGTTCTTAAATGCATTGTTTATGACAAATATACAAAAATCAAATAACAATGTCAGCTTTTGAAGGATAAATCTAAATAAGGTTGTAAACCATATTAATATCCATGAAAACATCCGTCCAGATAGGATATGTAATGGGTATACCAATCAGATTGCACATTTCATTTCTGTTGATATTACCGATATTTGCAACGGTATTTTCAATTGCTCCTGAGCCATTTGGATATGAAACTGTGGAACCTCCACTCCAATATATACTCGGATTTACAACTGCCATACTTCTCTTTACCTCTGTTGTACTTCATGAGCTTGGACATTCCTATTTTGCAAAGAAATTCGGAGTTAAAATAAGCAATATCACATTACATCTGTTCGGTGGAGTCTCATCAATGGAAGAGATTCCAAGAGATCCTGGTGAAGAAGGTAAAATGGCTTTTGCAGGACCCCTTGTGAGTTTTATCATCGGTGGCACCTTGCTACTTTTAAATTTTGGACTGTCATCGGTATTACCAGAATTCACAGAAAGCTACCCATATCGTATATTCTTCATTATAGGTACAATCAACATCGTACTTGGAATATTCAATCTTATACCAGCATTCCCGATGGATGGGGGACGTATCTTAAGGTCGTGGTTTGCAAGGAGAATGTCCTATATAAAAGCGACACAGAAAGCTGCATCAGTCGGTAAATTCTTTGCAATTTTCATGGGATTATTTGGTTTACTGGTTAACCCCTGGTTAATATTGATTGCATTTTTTGTTTATATAGGTGCTTCACAGGAAGCTCAATCAACAACCATTTCTATCTCACTGGAACAATACAGCGTCGGAGATATAATGACTACTGATGTCAAAGCTGTACCACCATCAATGACAATACAGGAACTTCTTGATTTCATGTTTGAGAAAAAACATATGGGTTATCCTGTGATGGAAGGAGATGATTTAAAAGGTGTTGTTTCATTTACTGATATACGCAAAGTAATGCCTGAAGAGCGATCTGCGTTACATGTTTCTGATATCATGACAATGGATGTTATATCCACAACGTCAGACATGAATGCATCAGAAGCTTTCAAAATGATATCAAGGAATAACGTCGGAAGATTATTAGTTATCGATGACGGGAATTTAAAAGGCATAGTATCAAGAACAGACCTGATAAGAACATTGAGATTCATGGAAGAAGAAGCTTCCTGATTAAATCGGCAACTACCACTCCAATTATTATTTTAATAGTAGTCTACAAAGGCGAGAAATCTTATGGATGCAGATATGAATTCAGATAATAAAGTCGATGATTCGCAATCCGATTCTACAGTATATAAATATCACACCACATCCCAATCTTCAAGAACTATAAATGAACAAACTGTAAATGAAACTGAAACAGATGATGTAAATAACAATACAATATCTGCATCAACTGATTCGTCTAGTGAACCAACCCAGATAAAAATTATCGGTACAGCCCATGTATCTCAGAAAAGTGTTGATGAAGTTATTGACGCTATAAAGCAGGAAAATCCAGACATTGTTGCTGTGGAGCTTTGTAGAAGTCGGTATGAAGGATTAAAAGGTGAAGACAAATCAAATGAAGAGATATCTATAAAACAGTTACTGGGAGAAGGCAAAATCTATTTCTTCCTGATGCAGTGGCTCCTTGGATATATGCAGAAAAAGATTGGAAAAGAAATGGGAGTTAAACCCGGTTCTGAAATGATTAGTGCCATAGACGCAGCCGAGGAAATCGGTGCAGATATAGCTCTTGTTGACAGGGATATACAGATTACCTTGCGTCGGTTCTGGGGAAAAATGGGTTTTTTTGAAAAAATAAAAATGGTTGGTTCCCTTATCGGTGCAGTTATTGGTGTTGGTGGGAAACAAATAGAAAATGTAGACATGGACGACATCACAAATCAGGATGTTGTAACAATGCTTGTGGAAGAGTTGCGAAAAATTGCTCCTACAGCCGCCGAAGTTCTTATCGATGAAAGAGATGCCTATATCGCAGGCAACCTTGTCAAAGTTGCAACAAACGCTGGCAGTGGTAAAAAAATCATAGCTGTAGTTGGTGCAGGACATAAATCAGGTATCCAGAAATATCTTTCACAGCCTGATACAATTCCACCTCTAAACGAGCTTACTACATTTCCCAAAAAAAAGCGGTTAAGTGTTACAAAGGCATTTGGTTTCGGGATTGTCGGAATTGCGATTGCAACGTTTCTGCTTATCATCCTGTCAGGCACACCACTTAATCTGTTATTGATGGCATTTGGCGGGTGGTTCATAATCAATGGTGTCCTGAGTGCCGGTGGGACAGTTCTTGCCCGCGGACATCCCTACTCTGTTCTTACCGCTTTCTCAACAGCCTGGCTCACATCCTTGAACCCAATGATGGCAGCTGGATGGTTTGCAGGATTAATGGAAGCAAAACAAAGAAAACCCAGAACCGAAGATTTCAAAACTATTACCCAGATGGAAACAAAGGAGCAGATGTTTAATAACAGACTTTTCAGAGTGGTTCTTGTAGCCGCACTTGCCAATGTCGGCAGCATGATAGGTACATTTCTGGGCGTATATGTTATGCTCCAGATTACAGGTATTGATCCAAGAGATGTAATCGATGCTGGACTGCGAAACATCGGGTTTTAATAATAGAAATTAAAAAAGAAATGTTAAGTGATAATTTAAAATCACTCATTTTAAAATTTCTTTCAGGTAGAACTGGTGAGGTCCGAGGTTTCCACCATAGTTTCCGGCACTGATTTTTTTGATACCCGGAACAGTTACTGCTGCTTTAATCCCTGCTTCTATTGCTTCACTGACAACATCGGTGTCCAGTCCGTTAATAACTATTTCGTATACAGCGTTGACTCCTTCAGGTATCATGCTGCCTTCTACCTTGTCTTTAATCGATGGGCAGTACTTCTCATTGGCGGTTGCTTTCAGGAATGTATATTTGTTCGCACCGGGTTTTGAACCGCTTGCAACTACACCACCGGGGAACGGTGTTATAGTTCCTTCTATTCTGTGCACCGCTCCAACTGCAGACTGTGCAGCACTAAGAGCTGACATCTGGGAATCACCGAAGATAAAGAAATTGCCTCCTGCTACACCTTCTACTGCACCTATGGAATCCTCTATAAGGAAATCACCTTCCATTATTGGGATACTGTACATTTTTCTATCCAGAACCTGTGTTTCGGACTCCATACCGTCCCCAAAGAACTTGAGTTTGTAACCGGTATCAAACTGCTTTTTAGCTTCTGGTAATCCATTGAACACCGCAGTTGTGGGCGCGGTCAGGACACACTGTCCTATACGCTTGAGTACTTGGTCTTCCAAATCCTTGTATCCGAAGTTGCATATCTGGATAAAATACCCGGGTCTACCGTCTGGTGTTTCGTTCCAGTTTGCAAATCTTTCAATACCTGCCTCTGCAGGACACATGATAACCGATGTTCCAAACCCCGTAGCTTCCTGTGCGGCAACTTTTGCCCAGTACTTGGTCGCACCTGTTATCAATATTCTACTTACTTTTATAGGAAACGCTTCTGCGAATGTGTCTTCTATTTCTACTCCATTAATTTCCATAAAAACACCCCTTATATTTTGTTAATTTCAGGTATTATATTTCATTATGCATTACCATACAAATACTCTTCGAAAATTGATGCTGTTGGTTCAGGATTTAAACGATAGAAGTTTCGCATTCAATGCCACAATCACAGTACTTAATGACATGAGTATTGCCCCTGCTGCAGGAGACAAAAGTATCCCCTGATTATATAGTATACCTGCAGCAAGAGGAATTGCAACTGCATTATATCCCGTTGCCCAGAACAGATTCTGAAGCATTTTTTTGTATGTAGCTTTAGACAAACCCAGTATTGATACCGCATCCATAGGGTTGCTTTTTACAAGAATAATATCCGCAGTTTCAACAGCTACATCTGTACCCGCACCTATAGCTATACCTACATCAGCCTGTGCAAGCGCAGGAGCATCATTGACTCCGTCTCCAGTCATTGCTACAATAAAGCCAAGGGACTGGATTTCCTTGACTTTTTTAGATTTGTCCCGGGATAGAACTCCTGCAAAATATTCATCAAGACCGACCTCATCAGCCACCCATTTTGCTACCTGTTCATTATCACCGGTAAGCATCATGCACCTGATACCCATATTTTTAAGTTTTGAAACAGCTTCTCTGGACTCGGGTCTAATGATATCTGCAAGAGCTATTGCACCTGTTAATTCATCACCCAGAAGTATATATACAACTGTTTTACCCTGAGCTCTTAGTTTTTCTATATATTCATTTTCAGGAGCAATTATATTGTTCTCTTCCAAATATCCGGGACTTACAACTTTGACTTTTTTGTTTTCTACTCTGCCTTCTGCACCTTTACCCGGTATTGATCGGAAGTCTTCAACATTGAAATGTTCTTCAGATGATGAGACAATCCCTCTTGCTATCGGGTGTTCAGAGTTTGCTTCCAGAGAAGCTGCATATTTAAGTATCTGTTTCTCGTCCAGGTCATGTGTAAAAGATATCGTATCTGTAACCCCGAACTCACCTTTGGTAAGGGTCCCTGTTTTATCAAAAATGATAGCATCGATGTTCCGTGCATTTTCAAAAGCGGTGCGGTCTCTTATCAGTAAACCGTTTTTTGCGCCAAGTGCCGATGATATCGCTACAACAAGTGGTATTGCAAGACCGAGTGCGTGAGGACAGGTTATAACCATTACAGTCACCGAGCGCTCAAGTGAAAATGCAAGGTCTGTACTCATCACAATATTCCAGACCGTAAAGGTAATAGCTCCGCCTGTGAGAGCTATTATTGTCAACCAGAGTGCAGCACGATTTGCCAGATTCTGAGTTCTGGATTTGCTTTCCTGGGCTTCCTGAACCAGGTTTACAAGTTGTGAAAGGAAGGAATCCTCACCGGTTTTTTTAATTTCTACTTTGAGCGAAGCTTCACCATTTATTGAACCACCTATAACCTCATCACCCGCACTTTTTGAAACAGGTTGGGATTCGCCTGTAAGCATGGATTCATCAAGAGATGATTCACCTTCTACGATATCACCATCAGCAGGTATTTTCTCACCTGGTTTTACAAGTACTATATCTCCTTCCTGTATCTCGGTCAATGACACATCTTCCACACTGCCGTCAGACTTAACCCTGTGAGCCTCGGAAGGCATGAGTTTAACCAATTCTTCCATAGAACGGGACGCACTGAGCACTGATTTCATTTCTATCCAGTGCCCCAGAAGCATCACATCTATAAGGGATGCCAGTTCCCAGAAAAAAAATTTCCCTTCAAGTCCAAAAACTACCGCACTGCTGTATACATAGGCCACTGTAATGGCTACCGCAATAAGTGTCATCATCCCGGGTTCTTTATTCTTCAGCTCATCTACTATTCCTTTTAAAAATGGATAACCGCCATAAAAGAAAACAGCAGAAGACAACAAAAACAGGAGGTTTTCTTCACCAGTGAAACTTATTCCAAAACCCAAGAATTGCTGGATTAAAGGTGACAATAAAAAAATAGGTATGGTCAGAATAATAGAGACTATGAACCTTCTTTTAAAATCTTCCATCATCATTGCGTGATGGTTTTGATGTCCTTTATGTGTAGACATATTATCCCCATGCTGCATATTTTCATGACCCATAATTCATCCATTTTATTTAAATACCAAGTTTTTTGCGGTTGTTTTCAATATGTTCAAGCATCAAATTGACAGCTTTTGTAGTATCAGTTTCCACATTAACCACCCCACCAGTTATGTTTTTACTGTCTTCTGTCAAGAGTTTGACAAGCCTTGGTGCTCCTGTGATAGTGGGAACAGGATTTACATGAGTATATAATCCAAGTGCCACTGCATACATGGCATCAATAGTTGCCTTCTGTTCCATATATTCAGGAGCAGTAGCAACTACCGGGAGGTCCGACATAGCTACATCACCAAGTGCACCGGAAATTATACTCAGTAAATCTCCAAGTCGTCCAGTATCAGTACAGGTTCCATAACTCAATACAGGCGGAATGTTCAACTTTTCACATAGCTTTTTAAGCCCTGGACCTGCAAACTTTTGTGCATCTGTACTGCAGAGACCACCCACCTGCATGGCTCCATTTCCACAACCCATTGAAAGGACAAGAACATCATTTTTAATTAGCTCTTTTGCTACATCTATGCTGTGTGTGTCATGTCCGTAGTCTCTTAACGTTGTGCAGGATACAAGACCTGCAACACCTCTGATAGTTCCGTCTTTTATGGCATCCAGCAGTGGTTCAACACTTCCACCGAGCGCATCTACTATACTTTCTGTAGAAAAGCCTACTATTGCTTCCTTCATCGGTAAACCAGTAAGTGGTTTTACATTTTCTCTGCGGGTTTTGAAGTTATCAACCGCCATCTGAAGTAACTGGTCTGCCTGTTTTTCAGCTTCTTCAGGGATATAATTGATACGTTCATCAATACCTTCAAAGGATATCAGGTCACTTACCGGTACAAGCCTTACATTGTACTTTTCTGCGTACTGTGGGTCAATAGGCATGGAACAATTCATATCTGCAGCAAACAGGTCTACACACCCTGTTGCAAGCACTGCTTCCTGCATAATCCAGTTACCTGTATAACCATAGAAAACATCATCCATATCCCATCTCTGAATCATTTCCTGACCGGTTTCGATATTGGCTATAACTCGTAACCCTTTAGCACCGACCTCTTTTGCTCTGTCCTGCCATTCCGGTTTTCTTGCCTGCTGTACCAGAGCAAATCCCAAGAATGGTTCATGCCCATTGGGGAGAACATTTACATAATCAGGGTCAAGAACACCAAGATCAACACGCATGTTATGTGGTTTCGGTACTCCATACATGATATCCTGACAGTATTCATTGACAATCTGACTTTGATAAGCCATCGCAAGTCCAAGCTTCATAGCTTTAAAAGCCAGACTTTCATAGTTCCCGTCAACATTAGTAAGGCATGAGCTGGTTGCCCTCATCATTTCACTATGAATGCCATCCGGGTAGATGCCCAACTTGTTCCAAGTATCCTGGCGCTCCTTTGGAGCAAGCTTTTCAACAATCCGACTGGGTTT
This sequence comes from Methanohalobium sp., assembly GCF_046546175.1. Classification (NCBI taxonomy): domain Archaea; kingdom Methanobacteriati; phylum Methanobacteriota; class Methanomicrobia; order Methanosarcinales; family Methanosarcinaceae; genus Methanohalobium; species Methanohalobium sp. The sequence goes on from NZ_JBKGYF010000015.1 coordinate 23,611, forward strand.
CCCATATTCACAGTTAAAATCGGATTCTACAAAATCACAGAGATTAATGGCAATATCACCGATAGAACCGGATGTATCAACACCCAACCTTCCAGCAAATGTTTTCAGTTTCTCGGGTTCTTTGATTTCAAACGGTGTTTTACCCTGTGCCGTTGTTCTTAATGTCTTTATAGTCTGTTCGGTATGATATTGATAGGTGGATGCTCCCATGACATTCCTAAGCAGCATCATGCGCATTGCCATCCCGTCTGCAGTTATTCCACAAACACCTCTTTTGTCCTTGGATGCATCTGCACGGCATGGTCCATTTGAACACAGGTCACATCTAACTCCTTTCTGGCAGAACGGACATCTTCTATCAGGGTCACCACCCATACCCTGTGCTTCGTATCTATCCCAGACATTGTTCATACCATTTTCTTTTATCCTGTTATACACTCTATATACTGAATCATGATAGGATATCCTGTCTTTTTCCATTTAAAAACCCCCTTAAATATTGAAATAGGAGAAAACAACAAAAAATTAACTTTTCAATGTTATCGATGTTAATCCCCTTCAAACTTATGCGTCATTTGGATTAATATAGTTTTTTAACATCCAAAATGAAAATAAACCTAAGTTAGAAAGCAATAATAATTTGAGACCAGATATAATAAATTTCTATCAAAAAATATTTAATAGATTCTATTGTGACAGGAATTTGAGAGAGCTATTACGGCATCCATATGAAACCCCCAGAATTATATGTCCAATGCCAGGTTACACTTTTTACAGCTCTCTCAATTTCATAATGAATTTTTATATTATCCCCATACATCTAAATGTTAATAAACCGTGAACTGGAAGACCGTGATCAAGAACAGAGTAAACAAATTAAAAATGCTGAGAGAACAGGGGAACTGGAACATCACCACCGAATCAAAAACAACCTACAGGTCATATCCAGTCTGCTCAATCTTCAGTCAGAGAAATTCGAAGATGAGAAAGTAAACGAAGCTTTTAGAGACACACTGAATCGTGTTGTTTCGATGTCTCTTATCCACCAAAAGCTCTACCGGACAAAAGAGCTGGAAAGTATTAACCTGAAAAGTTATATAGAGGACCTTGTCAGTTATCTTACCGGTCTTTATAGGGAAAAGAACGCAAATATAAACATCGATGTTCAGAATCTTAATTTCGGAATTGACACAATCATACCCCTTGGTATGATTATTAATGAGCTTGTATTCAATTCTCTAAAATATGCGTTCTCTGGTGATAGACAAAGTACGATAAATATTGAGCTCTATCAGGATGATAAAGGATACTATACATTAATTGTAACTGATAACGGCAGAGGTATACCAGAAGATATTGATATTAAAGATAGCGATTCTCTTGGTCTACAGCTTGTAAACAGTCTCATAGACCAGATTAATGGTGATTTTGAACTGGATAAAAATAACGGTACTAGATTCATCATCAAATTCGATGGTCAATAATCAACTCAATAAACATTTGGTAGAATTTCAATTTTATTTTTAAACCTTACTAGATGGGCAGAGATGATTAACCACACAATTTTCACATTCAGGGTTTTTGGCATGGCAAATTTTACGCCCATGCAAAATCAATGTCAATGACAGTTCATCCCAGTCGTTTTTATCTGCAAGTTCCATTAAATCCAGTTCTATTTTTTCTGGTGTTGCATTCTGGGTAAATCCAAGTCGTTGAGACAACCGTTTTACATGAGTGTCGACAGCAATCCCTTCCTGTACACCAAACCCCCTTGATAGCACAATATTGGCAGTCTTCCTCCCAACACCCGGAAGATTAATCATATCGTCCATATTGTCCGGTACTTTTGAGTTGAACTGGGATTTTATCATCTGGGCACATTTTTTGATATTTCTGGCTTTATTCTTATAAAATCCAGTAGAATAGATATCCTTTTCCAGTTCATCGATATCTGCGTCTGCAAGGTCTTCAACATCAGTATACTTTTTAAACAAATTCTTTGTTACCTGGTTCACCTGTGTATCCGTTGCCTGTGCCGAAAGGATGGTCGCTACAAGTAGCTGGAAAGGATTATTAAAACGTAGTGCTGGTTCTGGGTTAGGGTATTCCTTCTGGAGCAATGACCAGATTTTTTCAAAATTTTGAGTATTATCTACTACCATTTTAAACTGTAATTTTAGTTATAAAAATAAAAAAATTGGGTCACTGTAACCCAAAGTGTTTGATATTGAAATCAGCAAGTTCCTGAATCTTTTTAATTTCTTCATCTCCACCTTCTTTAGTGAAAAGATGCTTGAACCTGCGCTGCAATTTGAGGTATTCTTCAACAGGTTTTGGACTTTTCACCTTTCTAACCTGTGTTATTTCCCCGTTTTCCATCTCATACATTGGCCAAAGTGCCGTTTGTACAGCCAGTTTTCCGACTTCTACGGTCTTTGAAGTGTCAAATCCCCATCCTGTTGTACATGGAGCATGTGCATGTATATAGGTTGGTCCTTCAATATCAGCCGCCTTTTTAGCCTTTTTCATCAAATCTTTGGGATAGGCAAGTGACGCAGTTGCCACATAGGGTGAGCCGTGTGCCGCCATTATTTCAGGCATGTTCTTCTTTGGACGTTTGTTCCCAAAAGATACTTTACCTGCCGGGCTGGTAGTGGTTGAAGCATCGTATGGTGTTGCACCGCTTCGCTGCACACCTGTGTTCATGTATGCTTCGTTATCCATACAGATATAGGTTATATCGTGTCCCCGTTCGAATGCACCTGATATCGAGCGCATACCGATATCAACTGTACCTCCATCACCTGCTATAACCACGAATTTTGTATCCTCGTCCTTATTCATGGCTTTCCAGGCAGCTTCAATTCCTGATGAAACAGCACCTGCATTTTCAAAAAGGGAGTGTATCCATGGCACGTTCCAGGATGTATCCGGATAAGGGGTCGTCATCACTTCAAGACAGCCGGTGGGTGTGGACACTATACAGTTTTCACCAATTCCTCTCAATACAAATTTTGCAATCATTGCATCACAACATCCAGGACAACCACTATGTCCTGAACATAACAAACTTTCTTTCATATCAAATCCTCCCTCAGGTCGGTAAACTGACTTTCAATAGAAATACCTGAATCCATCACTTCCTTTGCTTCTTCAACTATGTTTTCAATAGTTCCTTCGGGAATATCCCGTCCACCAAGACCGATCATGTATCCTACAACTGGTACATTAATATCTGTGTTGTACATACATGCCTTGGTTTCGGTACAAAGTGCACCTTCATTCATACCAACGGATATGTTCTTATCTAGGGTCACAACAACTCCAGCATCTTTAATTACTTCTTTTATGGCGTCTTTTGGGAAAGGTCTTAATGCTCTTACCTTTAAAAGACCTACTTTAACACCTTTTTCACGGAGGTTATATATCACATCCCTAATTGTTCCTATAACAGAGCCCATTGCCAATATTATGATTTCGGCATCATCGGTTTCGTACTCATCAATAAGTCCCCCGTAATACCTGCCAAAGACATCATAGAAATCATCTGCAGCCTTTTCAATTTTGTCAATCGCTGCAGTCATTGCCTGTTCCTGTGCATACCTGAACTCAGTATAACTGGCAGGAGGTGCAAAAGCACCGAATGTTTTCGGATTTTTCGGGTCAAGCTTGTATTCAGGGTTAAATGATGGAAGATATTTATCAATCAGGTTTTCTTCAAGCAAAACCACAGGTTCATAAACGTGTGAGAGAATGAACCCGTCCATACATACCATTACAGGTAGCATAACGTCAGGGTCTTCACCCACTTTGTACGCCTGTGCTATCATATCCGCTGCTTCCTGTACATCTTCAGCATAAAGCTGTATCCATCCAGAATCCCTTTCAGATACAGAATCCTGATGATCATTCCAGATGCTAATCGGTGCACTCAATGCACGGTTTACTACTGTCACAACTATAGGCAGCCTCATACCGGAAGCATTGAACAATACTTCATGCATGAGTGCAAGTCCCTGTGAAGTAGTTGCTGAATATGTCCTTGCTCCTGTAGCAGATGAACCAACTAAGGTCGATAATGCAGAAAATTCTGATTCGACATTAATGGATTCACAATTTTCGAGTTCTCCATCCGCTATAAACTGTGAAAGTTCTTCTACAATATGGGTCTGTGGAGTTATCGGATAAGCTGATATTACATTGGGTCTACATACTTTGGCCGCATATGCAACTGCATATGACCCTTCAACAACTGTCATCATATCCTTTGTGATGTTGCGCAGTTTCACCATTTATTTCTCCTCCAGAACCATTTCAATTGCAGAAACCGGACATTCATTTGCACAGACTCCGCATCCTTTACAGTAATCGTAATCATATTCAAAAAATCCATCTTCTCTTGGTATAACTGCTTCATCAGGACACAGAAGTTCACAGAGATTGCATTTGATACACTTATCATATATGAAAACTGGTTTGTAGTTTCTCCATCCACCTGTTTTGTTTTTTCTAGTGGTGCCGGGTTCACATACACCGCCTGCAGAAATTGTCATTATTAATTGCCCTCCCTTATCATATCATAGGCTTTCTGTACTGCCTCTGAATTCTTATCTCCTATCTTTCCGGGGAACCTCTCTTTAACAGCATCTTTGATGGATTCAGGATTTATTTCATCTGTTGCTCCTGCAAAAGCCCCCAGAAGTATTGTATTTACAATCGGTCTACCGATGATATCCAGTGCGATTTTTGTAGCATCAACTGTCATTATTTTGGCATCTGTATCAATATTAAAAGCTTCAGGACCAAAGTCACTGTTAATTATGAGAATACCATTCTCATCCATACCACTTGCAACTTCAACAATGTCAACAAGTGTAGGGTCCTGAACAATTACATAATCTGGTTCATAAATCTGACTTCTCAGCCTTATGGGTTTATCACCAATCCTGGTAAAAGCCTGCACTGGTGCACCTCTACGCTCTACTCCAAAAGCTGGGAACGCTTGGCTAAATTTACCATCGCTGAAAGCTGCTATTGCAAGTAATTCAGCAGCAGTAACGGAACCTTGTCCTCCTCGACCGTGTACTCGTATCTCTTTCATCTATATTCTCCATTAATTACTATGTGTGGAAATAGTACAATAATATCTATATATTAAACAAGTTTAAATATGACAATCTTGTTTGCTGTTATAATCGATTAATATTTAAAATGTTTATTATTTAACAATGTTAATCGCCTGCATAAATTTTAGTATGTTGTTTTAAATACAATGTTTAATTATGTAAATTCCTATTTAGTCTTTTGGTAGAAAAACCCACATAATAAAAAAATAGGAAAATGTGGAAGGATTATCCGTTTAATATCAGATTTATAAGAATAAATAAAAACCGATGTATTTAGCATCGGGGACATAATAAGTAGTCAAAAAAATATAAGTGATTTGCTAAACTATCGTATAATGTATGCATCTTACCCAAAAGAACCATCTCCGTCAGTTACTAACCGCTGAAGCTGTTAGCTTGTCCTTCCATCTCTTAACTAGAAGCTAAGCGGATGACATCAGGAAGGCTGACAGCTCCCCTGTGTGCAATATTCTTCGAAGCATTGTAATCGGCGTTGTCTTGATGACCGTAGCTTCTGGACGAAAACCGTTGAGGTTCTCAAGTGCTATAGCGTGGTTTATCAGCTGTTTGGCAATCCGATAGTTCAGATCCCGTTTGAACCGGCGTTCTTTCCTGGATAATTTCTTGAGGTGTTTCTTGGCTGAAAACATGACTTTAGATTGTAATCTCGACTTCAGACTGGTGTATCGTTTTCTAACCTTATCAGCTTTTGAACCTTTTTAAATTTCATTATCCGAAGTAGTTGCTATATTGACTACCAAGATTTACACCCAGTACATCATCGTTGTACCTGACTTCTGTTTCATCTACTTCCATCACAAGCATCAGGTAAAAGTTACCATCTTCGTAAATCAGGTCTGCCTGAACTCTGATTCTATAGTTAGATACATAGCTCTTTATACAAAAGTATGGGGTAGAATATTCTATCAAACAGATAAGAATCATAATGATACAGTTTGGTATGAAACATTCCAAACCCTATACTTACGACTACAGAAAACCTGAAAATGCTGATGATATTTTAAAAAAACCTCGAAGACATACTTACTCTCTTAAACACTGAGACTGATGAACCCTATGTCATAGGGTTCATGGATGAATCGTCTCCACAGACCAGAGCCAATACTCATAGACTCTGGTCGTTTGATAAACCCGTGATCTACAAGAACACGGATTACATAAAAGCAAATGCTTTTGCTTTTTATTCCATAAACGGTAACAACCTGATCGAATTCAAAGATTCATCCAAATCTGATTATGTTTGTGAATTTCTCGAGGAAATATCAAGAATCAATCAATGGCAGACCTATCGTGCTGATTATGGATAATGCTATAGCACATCATGCACTGAAAACAACCATGAAAGCGAAACAACTGGGAATTATACTGGTGTTCCTGCCACCGTATTCGCCTGACCTGAACCCCGTTGAATTCATATGGAAATCTATCAAAAGAGAAATATCGGTAAGGTTCGTTCAATCAAAACAGCATATAAGGTCCATCATAAAAACAGTGTTCATGGAAATTGGAATATCTCTATCATTTGCTAAAGCATGGATGAAAAAATTTGATGTACAAATACAAAGTATAATTCAATGAGTTAAAGACTATATTTTTATCCAGAGGTCTGTAATCGCCGTAAGATATACTGATCTTCTCACGGCCGCCAAGAGTAAGTATGGAAATCACATCGTTTCCCTTGAACGACAGAACTCTCTGGTCGTAGACCACAGCTCCCTTTCTATCGAATTTGTGCATGATCTTTATGTAGTTGCTGTAGCTTTTAGCTACTTTACCAATTGCCTGACAGTCAACTGAGCAGATAGACCGAATTTTTGCTTAATATCATAATAAGTCAATTTCTGAATCCCGGTTTTAC
>NZ_JBKGYF010000016.1:0-29684 GCF_046546175.1 Methanohalobium sp.
ATAAGAAGAGAGCCGATACTGGAGCAAGATTAGTCAGAAATATGATGACTGGATAAAAAATAACTTCAAAAAACAGTATGAAGTATTTAAACCAAAAATAGCTTCATATATCAAGCCTGATGACAGTGTACTGGAAATTGGTACTGGTACCGGTGATTTTGCCTTTTATATAGCTCCCATATGTAAAAGTGTCACAGGCACTGACATATCACATGATATGATTGAGAGTGCAAAGCAGAAAAATGTAGAAATCAGATATAAAAATCTCAAATTTCAGGTGGAAGATGCCTACGACCTCTCCTTTGATAAAAGCATGTTTACCAAAATTGTTAGCTGTAATGTACTACAGACCATGAAAACCCATTAAATGTAGTTCAGGAGAGAAATAGCATTCTGGAAAAGGGTAATGAGTATCTGAGCATTACCTATTGTTACGGAGATTCCAGTATTCTGGAAAAGGTCAAATTAATAAAGTGGGTGATACTCTATGGAAAACCAAAATACTGGCACAATTTTAAATCCGGTGAACTTGTAGATATCTTCCAGAAATCAGGTTTTGAAATAATTGAAAGGGAATGGGTATGGGAGAAACCTGCCGTATTGTTCCTGAGACCCCAAAAAAAATGATTATTCCCTGAGGTTTATCGGTGTCAATTTTTTTTCGAGCATTGCCAGTAAACTGTCACTTGCCAGTGCAAGTAATATTGCAGGTATAGCTCCGGCAAGAATTCTATCAGTATTAAAACTTACAAGCCCTTCAAAAACCAGTTCTCCCAGGCCTCCGCTTCCGATAAGTGCAGTCAATACCGCTATACTGTTTGCAAGTAGTGCTGAAAACCTTATACCTGCGAATATGGCGGGATAGGAATTTGGCAGGCGTATATAACGGTTTATCTGCCACCTGGTCATTCCTATTCCATGTGCGTAATCAATCAGTGATGGGTCTATATTTAATAGACCTATATAGGTATTTTTTATAATCGGTAGCAATGCCCTTACAATGATAGCAATCAATGCAGGTGTAAAACCAATGCCTATTAATGGTACAACAATCGCAACCACTGCAAAACTTGGAACCGCTTGTAATAAATTGGCCGTCTTCATAATCCAGTTTGCCAGTCTTTCACTTTCAACCGATACAAAAGCAAGGGGTATGGATACAACAATACTTGCTATAAGGGTCATATAAACCAGTATAATATGCTGGAAGGTAGCATCTGCAATTGTCTCCAAAGTTACCATATTTCATACCTCGCTTTTAGACGTTTTTCAACTATCCCCGCAAATCCGTCGAGTATAACCGCAAGTAACCCTGTCCATATCCCGGCAACAAGGATGGTATTTACCTCATACAGCTGAATACCGGTTTGCAGTGTAGTACCAAGACCTCCGGCAGCAATCAAACCACCAAGTGTTACCAGCCCCATGGTAAACACCAGTGCTATCCGTATTCCTCCCGCAATAAGGGGCAATGACATTGGAATCCGTACTTTAAACAATATTTCTCTGGGTGAAAGACCAAGAGCCTGTGATATATTGATGTATTTTCTATCCACTCCCTTTAAACCAGTATATGTATTTCTGGTAATAGGGAGCAACGAATACAGTATAGATGCTATTATAGTGGGAAGAGTACCCAATCCTGCTAGAGGCAATAGAATCACAAGAAGTGCGATATCTGGTGTGGTTTCAAAAATATTTAACAAATTCAGTACCGGATTGGCAAGTTTTCGGTTGTAATATATGGTAATTCCCAGAACTACTCCAATAACAGAAGATATCAACAGTGCTACACTGAACATGTACAGATGCTCAATAGTTCTCAATGTTAGTGAATGCGTTTGCCAGACCTGGAAAATGTCGTTGAGAACCGATACCAATATCTCACCTTCAATATATATTAGATAAGTTTTAAAAAGACTTCATTGGAGAGAAGAAGACCCTGAGGAGTCTCATTCTCCATCACAACTGCAAATGACTCGTTTTTATTTTTTAACTCAGAGAGGGCTAAAGATACAAAATGTGTGGGAGAAAATACGGTTGATGGTACTGCGACATCATGCAATTTTTCATCTTTTTCATATTTTAACAGGTTCACCATTTGTACTGTACCTTTAAAATCCGAACCATTAAATACAACCCCCAGTTCCATGTTGTATTCTGTCATTCTGGATATGGCATCACTAACTTTTAGGTTTGCATCAAAGATGTATTTATCATCCATAGGAGTCATCAGGTCTTTAACATGAAGTGCATCCATGTGTTTGAACTTATGGTTACTATCCACAATATCGGATACAAGCTCATTTTCTGGATTGAATATCAGGTCTTCAGGTTTTCCAATCTGGATAAGTTCTGCACCATCCATAATTGCAACCCGGTCCCCGAGCTTGAATGCCTCTTCTATATCATGTGTCACAAAAACAATCGTTCTTCCAAGCTCCTGTTTTATCCTGAAGAATTCATCCTGTAACTGACGCCTTAATATCGGGTCAAGAGCTCCAAACGGCTCATCCATTAGCAAAAGTGGAGGGTCCATGGCCAGTGATCTTGCAAGACCCACCCTCTGCTGCTGTCCACCACTTAACTGGTTAGGATATCGGTACAGAAACTGGTCAGGCGGCAGGGACACAAAATCCAACAAACCTTTTACTTTCTCCGTAATCTTATCCTGCGACCAGCCTTCAAGTTTTGGTATGAGACCTATATTGTTCCTGATTGTCATATGGGGAAATAATCCAATATCCTGAATTACATACCCGATATTTCTCCTTAATTTCACAGGGTCAAACTGCATAATATCCTGATTGTTAATAACAATCTGACCTTCATCGGGCTCGATTAAGCGATTTATCATTCGAAGGGTGGTTGTTTTACCAGAACCACTTGGACCTATAAGAATTAGTAATTCTCCTCCCTGTATTTCAAGGTCCAAATCCCGGACTGCAAAATTGTCATTGTATTTTTTTGTGATGTTTTCAAGCTGTATCGAATCTATCCGGTCAAAAAATTTTCTGGACACCATCTGATTCACTAGTTCCTGATAAAAATAAAAAGTTAACTGAAATATTGAATTTAGTTGCTATTTTCTATCAATCCCTCTTTATCAAGGAAGTTCCTTGCAATATCTCTTGCTTCTTTATTTTCCACATCATACTGATAGTTCAGATTTCTCATTTTCTCCTGGTCTATAGTATTGTTCAACTGACCGAATACATCCATTGCATCTTGATGTCTGGATGCAAAATCACTGGTTACTATTGTTATAGCATCATATGGTGGAAGTGCGGCATTATCATCATTAAGAACCCTGAGGTCAAACAGTTCATTTTTGGTATCTGTGGTATATGCAGATATAGCATCCACCTGCTTGTTTTTAATGGATTTATACATGATAGATGGTGCCCCCTGTTTGTAATCTCTGAATTCAAAATCATAAACTTCTTTTATTTGTGGAAGTCCGTCCTTCCTGGTAGCAAATTCAGGGTCTGTTCCAACTACCATGTCTGATGCATAACCTTCAAGATCACTCAGTTTTGTTATATTATGAGATTCCGCCCATTCTTCATCCACTGCAATAGCATAGGCATTTTCAAAGCCCAGTCTGTTTGCTATAACTATATTTTCCTCTTCAAGCATTCCCTCTTTGGTTTCCTTATATATCATCTGGGATTCCCATGTATCAGGTGAGGGGTTTTTAAGAATCTGGCTGTAGGCGGTTCCAGTGTATTCAACATAGGCATCAATCTGTCCCTGTTTCAGTGCTTCAAAATTGACAAATGTTCCCCCAAGGCCCTGCTCCACTTCGGTATTGTAACCATTTTCTTCCAGTAAAATTGAAAGCATGTGAGCAAGTATATAGGACTCCTGGAAGAGTTTGGACCCTATAACAATCGTTTCATCTGAGTTCGGGTTAGTATCCGTTTCATTTGTTTGAGGATTCTGTGCACACCCACTCGCCATTATAGCGGTAATGAGCATAAGTGATATAACAATGACTTTCCATTTCATTTATTGTTCCCCACAATAGTTTAGACCACTTATCTAGTTCTTAAATTGTTATCAGACAATGATTGAGTGCAATTGGTAAAAAGATTTGCGTTTTCTAAAGAAGTATATATTTATAACGATATCCTGTAAATCCTGTTCAATTTTTATTTCCAACAAAAAATAATATTTTCATTTCAAATGGTTTTCATTTATATATCTTGAAAACACATTGGTACTTGAGGCGAATCAGATGGACGACACGTTAATAGATCTGATTGAGCGCGCCAGATATTATGAGCAGTTCGATGATTTCGACCGTGCTCTTGATCTGGAATAAAATGCATATATTAAAAAGGTTGGCCATTCATCCCCTCAGAATTGAATTTTACCAACCTTATATTTTTTATATGCAGAATATATTTTTCATAACTTGCAAATCATATCCCGCAATTTTTCACCAAGCTTTATATTCTCTTTATAATCAACCTCCACATCAAAAACCCAGATACCGCCTTTTTCCAGTGCATTCTGGAGGTTTGGAACAAGTTCATCCGTTGCTTCGATTTTTACCCCATTAACCCCGAAACTCTGCGCCATCTGTACAAAACCAGGATTGGAAAAATCAACCCCATATGATGTTTTAAATTTTTCAATTTCATTCCACTCGATTACCCCATATTTGGAATCGTTAAATATAACGACTACCAAGTCACATCCAAGTCGTTTTGCAGTCTCAAGTTCCTGGACATTCATCATAAATCCACCATCACCTGCAACTGCAACAACCCTTTTTTCAGGATACACCAGTTTCGCAGCAATAGCTCCCGGAAGTGCAAAACCCATTGAAGCCAGTCCATTGGATATCTGAACTGTATTCGGTTCATACGCAGGAAAGAGTCTCCCTATCCAGAGTTTATGAGCTCCAACATCACTTATAAGGATATCATCTCTGGAAAAGCTGGTCCTTATATCATGAAGTATTTTCTGCGGCTTTAAAGGAAATGAAGTGTCATCCATATAGGATATTAGCTCATTGTCCATGATCTGTTTAAGTTTTGCAACCGAATCTGTCATACCCTTTTCAAATCCACAATTTTTTGTTAGGCTATACAGCGAATGTTTCAGATTTCCTATAAGAGAACACTCTGGAAGATAACTTGAATCTATTTCCGGATGTTTATTATGGATATGTATTATTGTTTTTGAACCGTCAGGGTTCCACATACGGGGACTGTATTCAACAGGATCTACACCTACACAGATTACAAGGTCTGCTACATCGAACCCACACATTAGATAATCCTTTTTTTGAAGTCCTACTGAACCGATATATAAATCATCATCTGCTGGAACAGTACCTTTACCCATAAAAGTAGTAGCTACCGGAATTTTTACATTATCCACAAACTCTGCAAGTTCCCTGTCAGATTGCTCTCTTGTTACTCCATTACCTGCAAGGATCACAGGTCTGGATGATTGTTTTATAAGTTCAACTGCTTTTATAAGTTCGTTTTCATCATGTTCGCTTTTATGGGAATAGGTTTTTGTTTGAAGAGGATTTTTATGGGTTTCATCAGCTGCTATATCTTCTGGTAATTCGATATGAACCGAACCTGGTATGTCGCAGGCTATATCAAACGCCTTTCGCACAATTTCTGGTATGAAATCTGGGCGGGTTATTTTCCTGTTCCAGTTTGTAATGTTTTTAAAGGTATCAACAACATCAATGTACTGGTGTGCCTCTTTATGCATTTTTTCCAGTGATGCCTGCCCTGTTATTGCTACCAGTGGAGCTCTGTCCAGATAGGCATCAGCTACACCTGTCATAAGGTTGGTTGCACCTGGCCCCAGGGTGGATAGACATACACCTGGTTTATGCGTAAGCCTTCCATAGACATCAGCCATGAATGCTGCACCCTGTTCATGCCTTGTGACTACAAATTTTATATTGGATCGTGAAAGAGAGTCCACAAGGTCAAGGGTCTCTTCACCCGGTATTCCAAAAATGTATTCAACTCCTTCATTTTCCAGACACTTAACAAAGAGGTCACTAGCTTTCATTCAGTACACCTTCATGGATTTGATATTCATGAACTCATAAAAACCAAATCGCGAAAGTTCTCTACCTACACCACTCTTTTTGATTCCACCGAAAGGCAACCTCGGGTCGGATTTTGTAATCGAATTTACAGAGACATTTCCTGCATCTAAATCTCTTGTCAGACGGACCGCCTTCTCCCGGTCTTCAGTCCAGATATTTGCCCCCAGACCGTATTCGGTGTCATTGGCCACTTTAATAGCTTCCTTTTCATCTTTGACAGATATAACAGGTGCCACCGGTCCAAAGGTCTCTTCTGTCAAGACTCTGGAATCACTGGGTACATCGGTAAGAATCACAGGAGAATGATAGAATCCTTTGCCTTCGGTTTTACCACCTTCAAAAACTACTTTAGCTCCCTTTGATACCGCATCGTTTACCTGTTGTTCAAGCAATGTGATTTGTTTATCAGCTACAAGAGGTCCGATATCAGTGTTTTCATCCATGGGGTCTCCCATCTTGAGGTTTCTAGTCGCATTTACAAACTTTGAAATGAAATCATCAATTACATCTTCCACAACAATAAACCGTTTTGCTGCAATACAGCTCTGTCCTGTGTTAGTAAATCTTCCCGCAGCTGCCGCTTCTGCTGCTTTTTCAATATCCGCATCATCCAGGACAATAAAAGGATCACTACCTCCCAATTCAAGGACACATTTTTTTATGTTCCTGCCGGATTCTATTGCTACAGTTTTCCCTGCGGATGTACTGCCTGTTAGTGATACACCTGCGATCTCGTTCCTTGATATCAATGACGAGGCAGTATTGCCATCCACCAGCATTGTCTGATACACTCCTTCCGGAAACCCCGCTTCTCTAAATAACCCCTCTATTTCCAGTGCACACATAGGTACGTGATGGGAATGCTTCAGCAGTATCACATTACCTCCTGCAAGTGCTGCCGCACCTACACGTAATGCCTGCCAAAACGGAAAATTCCACGGCATTATGGTCATTATAGTTCCGAGTGGTTCAAATACCACACCAGAGGTTTCTGCATCTGTTTCAATAAATTCAGGCTCCATATACTGTTTTGCCTTTTCAGCAAAGTGTTCAAGGACCCATGCACATTTTTCAATTTCGGATACCGATTGTCTGATGGGTTTTCCCATTTCTTTTGTAATCGTTTGTGCAAGATCTTCTTTCCTTTCACGGAGACTGGATGCGGCATTGTTCAGGTATTCAGACCTTTTGGATAATTCAAGATTCTTCCATTCATTAAAAGCTTCTGTTGATTTTTTTAATATTTCATCGATTTTCTCCTGAGAGAAATAATCAAATTCCTTGTTTACCTCTTCTGTAGCAGGATTAACAGATACTATTTTATCCATGTATTTGATACCTCCTTATCCAATAATGTAATCAATTTTCGTTTTAATATAACCGAATAACAGATTAAAAGAGTTCCAGTTGTGATTGTAAAAAAATAATACATTTGAGAATCCACTTGAACTGATAATATCTTTTAACCGTACTAAATCAGATATCCTACAATCCCCCTTTCAACCTGTACCCGGATTTTTAAACAGGCTTGTTATCTGATATGTTTCTCCTATTATAAAAGGGATGTTTAAACCCGGGATTCAATATTTTACATTGGTTTCATTCAACCCAAACTTCAAGTTTAACAGTTCCAAATATAATACTATAGAGATTTTCGAAAAACCCACACCTCCCTTACACTGCGAATATATTCAATAAATAGTATGTCAGGGATTACAATAACTCAATATTCTTTCATTGTTTTTATATTCATGAATTCATAGAACCCAAACCTTGATAGCTCTCTTCCTGTACCACTGTCCTTGATACCTCCAAAAGGAAGCTGAGGCTCCGGTTTGAGTACTGAATTCACAAATACTGTTCCTGCATTCAACTGTTTCCCAAGGTTATGAGCCCTTCCCTCATCCTGGCTGCATATTGTAGCACCAAGCCCAAATCGTGTACCATTGGCCACTTCGACGGCTTCCTTTTCGTCTTTGACAGTAATAATCGGTACCACCGGTCCAAAGGTCTCCTCTCTCATGACTCTGGAATCTCTGGGTACATCGGTCAGAACTACAGGTGAATAATAGAATCCTTTACCGTTAGTTTTACCACCTTCAAAAATCACTTTAGATCCCTTTGATACCGCATCATTTACCTGTTTTTCAAGCAGTATTCGCTGTTCATCCCTTACAAGAGGACCCAATTTTGTATTCTCGTCCAGTGGGTCGCCTGGTGCATAACTTCTGGTGGCTTCTACAAATTTAGAGGCAAATTCCTCTGCAACTCCTTCCTCTACAATAAACCGTTTGGCAGATATGCAAGTTTGACCCGCATTCATATATCTGCTGGAAGCACCGGTTTTTGCCGCTTTTTCAATATCTGCATCATCCAGAACTATGAACGGGTCACTTCCTCCCATTTCAAGAATACATTTTTTCATGTTCCTTCCAGCTTCTTCCGCCACAGTCTTCCCTGCGGATGTACTGCCTGTAAAGGACACTCCTGCAATTTCATCCCTTGATATTAACGAAGAGGCAGTCTTGCCATCCATCAGCAGTGTCTGGTACACTCCTTCAGGAAATCCTGCTTCTCTGAATACCCCCTCTATTTCAAGTGCACACATGGGTACATAGCTGGAGTGTTTCAGTAATATTACATTACCTCCTGCAAGTGCATGTGCTGCAAAACTTATAGCCTGCCAGAACGGAAAGTTCCAAGGTTTTATACTCAGAATAACCCCCAAGGGTTCAAAATAAATACCGCAATTTTTTGCATCTGATTCCATAATCTCAGGCTGCATCAACTCCTCTGCATTTTTCGAAAAGTATTCAAAGGTACCTGCACATTTTTCAATCTCACCTACTGCCTGTTTTATGGGTTTCCCCATTTCTCCGGTGATTATTTTTCCAAGTTCAGATTTGCGTTTTCTTAATACGTCCGCTACATTTGCAAGATATTCTGCCCTTTTTGAAACACCAAGGTTGCTCCATTCTAGAAAAGCCTGTTCTGAATTTTTTAATATTTCATTAATTTTTTCTTCTGAATAAAGTTCATATGTTCCATTCGCTTCTTCTGTTGCAGGGTTGATGGATGTTATTTTTGATTTCATGATTTGCCTCGGTTTCAAAATTCTGTAATTTTATGACCATCATTTATTATATCTGAGTTTATTTTCACAAACTCAAGTACTTTCCTGTTACAATAATTAACCTGTACACCGAAACCCCCGATATTGCAACCCATAAAGGAATCATTGACATCATACCATAATCATTACCCAAAAATACTATCGATAGTCCTGTAATCAGTATCATCAGCTGTGATACCCTAACTCGTTTGGATTCCAGACGACATATCCCTTGATCGTCAAAAGAACGGATTCTGGATGATGCAGATATCTGCAGTAAAAACAGTATTGATATGAGTAAAAGAATCAACCTGTTTAAAAATGATGGGATATTTAAGGTCATAGATACACCGAAAATGATTGACGCAACTAAGATTATAAATGAAATAAATGCAAAATATCGATGATTTTTATTTGGTGAGCTCATCCAGCTGTCCAGCAAAAATACCAGAAGTGTGATAAGCATATATATCCAACCTTCCTGATAGGTGAACCAGACTCCAAACCCCATTATAACCAATGAATCCAGAATGCTGGCATGTTTCCCACTTGTTCTGTTTATAACACGTATAATCAGTAATATCCAGACCAGTAAAATAATACCTGACAACTAAAAAGGAAAAATAAAAATAAAAACAAACATCATCCATGCCACAAATAGAGCAGAAAGATCATGGTCAGGATCGAGTTCTCTTGCCATTGCCCAGGAAAGAAAAACAGATATAATAGCCCGGGTGCCCGATAAGATACTTTCAATCAGGGACGTATAGTTAAATAATAATGGATAGATAATAACACTAGCAATAGCAGTTGCTATAACCAGAAGTATTATTGCAAGATTTGGAAGATAGCCTAATTCTATTGAACGCACAACCCCACTAACGTTACTAAGTTTCATTATTTTTATGTTAACCTGCCAGAAGACCGCCAGCAATTGCTCCCAGTATCCCAAATATTGCTGTATGTGCCACAAGTATTATTATCAGGATAATAGTAGAGCCTGCAAAAAATGCCCCTAACAAAGGTACAAAACTAAATATAGACCCAAGAAGTGCTGCCAGTATAATACCTGGAATGACCATTAGGACTGTCATCAGAATACCTACTTTCAATCCGTCCCAAGCATCCTTTGCTCCTGCATAACCCCCGATAAAACCACCTATTAATGGTGCCAGTATATCTATAAACGGCAATAAATACAGAATAATTGTACACACAAGACCGATTACCGCGCCTTTAAATTCTTCACTCATTATGAATACTCCTCTATTAGTAGAAAACGTTCCGGAGATATATAAATTGTTGAACTAAATAAGGATACCTATAAATCCATCCATACTCAATTATCAACTATGGACCAGTTACAGGAAACCGCAGAAAAGATTCGCACAATGGAGATACGTGGCGCCGGTAGAATTGCCAAGGCTGCTGCAATAGCTATCCGTGATTATGTCAGAAATTTGGATGCTTATACCATACAGGAATTCGATTATAAAGTCCAGAAAGCTGCAAAAACACTTGTTAATACCCGTCCTACTGCGGTATCCCTCCCAAATGCAGTCTGGATGAGTGTAAAATACAGCAAAAAAAACGTGGATGGTGCCAGAGAAGAAATCATAAACAATGCCAACCAATTCATCAAACAGGCTGATGATGCACTTGATAACATCGGTAATATTGGCGCACGACGGATACAGAATGGAGATGTGATACTAACCCACTGCAATTCCCATGCTGCATTATCAGCCATCACAACTGCATTTGAACATGGCAAAAACATATCGGTAATAACTACCGAATCCAGACCCAGGAAACAGGGATTGCTTAATATCAAATATCTCAATGATTATGGAATCCCTACCACATACATTGTTGATTCTGCTGTAAGGTCGTGTATAAAGGATGTGGACAAGGTAATCGTGGGTGCAGATGCTATTTCTGTCAATGGCGCACTTGTTAATAAAATAGGAACCTCTCAGCTTGCACTATCGGCTCATGAAGCACGGGTGAATTTTCTGGTTGCCGCAGAAACCTACAAATTCAGTCCCAGAACAATACAGGGAAACCTGATAGAAATAGAAGACCGACCCATTGATGAAGTTATGGATCCTGATAAACTTAAGGACTTACCTCATGTTAACGTCAAGAACCCTGCTTTTGACGTTACTCCAGCCGAATACATCGACCTTATAGTAACAGATGCTGGAGTCATTCCACCGGGTATGGCATATATCATAATAAAAGAATATCTTGGCTGGGAACTCAGTGACATCGGTTAATAAAGGCTGGTTACTTCTTTTGATTTTTGTCTGTAATATGAAAACAGTTCATTGCCCCATATAAGTGCACTGTCATTAAAAGTTATCAATTGCCTGTAGTCAAAGATTCCGCTTTTATAAAAAAGTGCCATTGACATGAATCTTTCCGTTATAGAAGATGCGAATTTTAAATCACAGTTACAGATAAAAAGACTTGTATTTTCTGAATCCAAAAATAATTGTAATTCTTCCTCATAATCATTCCGAAACCTGTTAAAAACGGATTCTGTTAAAATAAGGGAGATAATGGCACCATTTTCAACAAGTTGCTTAAATAGTGTCGGATAATTAGGTCTGAAAAAAGCAGAAACCATCTTAACATCCCTTGACAACAACAGGTTGTCTACCACCTCTTTTACCGGTTCAAACATGGAATTTAATTCCGGTTCAATTATCTCACAATCATCAAGTTCATCGATTCTACTCAAAAGGTGTCTCGGTATCGACTCCAAATCCCGGTTTGCCCAGTATTCATGGTTTTCTTCAATAATTTTTAATGTATCCAGTAGAGGACGCATTTTTTCTACAATTAATTCCCCGAGTTCGGATAGTTTATACAATCCTTCTTTTTTTATAACCAGTTCACCATCTGTCAATTTCTTGATTTGCGGCATTATCGATGTTGATGTGACATTTAGAGATTTTTTAATTTCTTCACTGTTTTTGGGACTTTCATCCAGTAATAGAAGTAGGTTTTTCCTTTTTTCGGAGAGAAATATTGTATCAATCAGGGATGATTTCATGGGACTACCTCGTTGATGATAGTTATAAAACCATTACAATATTAAAATTTCGGAGCAGTTGAAAGGATTGATATATCCCGTTTATCACATTCTTTTGCGAGGTATTTCAGCAATTTTTCCCGTTCCTGCGGTGACAGGTCTTTATCAATGATTTCCTTACCTCTGACAGATGGAATAAAATTGTAATGCATAAATGTACATGCTCCGAGTTCTTCTGTCAGGTTTATAATATCTTCAACCTCATTCAGATTGTCCTTTGTCGCGGTCATGATAGTTTTGTCAAAAGTCCAGCATCTACAGAATTTTTGATTCCTGTACTGTTTTATCAAAGGCTCCAGGCATACCCCGGAATTCATCATGTGTTTCTCTGTTTCCATCCAGGGATATCTGAGCATAGCAACATCCGCTATCTTTTAACTTCTGTGCATTTTCTTTAGTAAGCATAGTACCGTTTGTAGCAATGGCAAAACACATATATTTATCAACAATTTTTTTCCACCTGATAAACATCCTTTGTAAAAAGCGGTTCCCACCGGATAATGATATATAGGCTCCTCCTGCATACGCCATCTCATCAACAGCTTTCAGTTTTTCTTCTGTTGTCAAATCGTTAGTAGTTGGTTTGTTTCCTGAAATCTGATAACAATGTTTGCATTTAAGGTTGCAAGCATTTTTAAAATTCCAGACCACCATAAAAGATGCATAAGAAGTAAAGGGTTTCTCAAGTCCTCTCCATGCAATTCCTTCCAGTGTAGATACCAGACCCCTTCTCCAGTAATCGATTTGAAGATTGGATTTTACATCTTCTTCAGTAATACTTGTTCTGCTTACGACTGAATCCACTATTTTGATGACGATTTTTTCAGTTAGCTTATCCCCTAATGAGAGGTTTACATCATCATTTAAGTCATAACTTTTTAATATTTTATCAAGACACCTTTCATTACCATTTCTTTTTGTCGCAAATTTCAATAATTTCCTTATAACCAGGTTCTCAAAACCGGTTTCAATAATCCTTGCCATGTTGTCTGTCTGTTTCTTATAGGAACTTTCAATTTCAGTCATTATTAACCCCCCTGGAATGGCTTCACATAACCAACCAAGGTATTCCTATACACCCCTACAATATACTCGATTGTCAGTACATCAACAAACCCATATAAAAGATATATCTATATTTGAGCACAGATTATTTGTTATTAATTTGCAATGTCTTTCATCATTTGTTCATATAATTATAAGCAACAAATATTGAGTTATTGACTATAATTTAATATGAATTTTTTCACGTTTATTGATTGATTACTTTATGGATTAACCAAATATTTTATAAAAATGATACTTATTTCTTACCCACCGCCGCCAAATATATAGAGAATTGGTTTTCACCATCTATACGCAACAGGGTATTTAGTACATCATCCAGAAAAGCACCTATCGCACATACACCACAACCTATTGAGTCGGCACTTAAATACAGGTTCTGACATACATGACCTGCATCAAGGAACAGATATCGATAACCTCTACCTCCGTAACGCCATGTCATTCTTTCTGCAACTGCTGTCCAGACAAAAGTTACTGCACTGTTTTTTACAAAACTTTGATCAAGGCATGCATCGGTAATTTTATCTGCCAGACTGGGTTCTGTATCCAGTTCAAGCAATTTATGTTCAATCGCCAAAAACCGGTAAAGTCCTGGTTTCAAACCTTCTACATTATTTATCAGTAAATAGGTTTCAAGAGCATGTCTGGCTCCTGCGGATGGGACATTTCTGAAGGTAGCGGCATTTGGTATGTATTCTCTGACACCCTGTGTACACCATAGCAAATAAGACAATTCTTCCAGACTTAAAGCTTTTTTTGAATACTGACGAAAGCTTCTGCGGTTTTCAATAACCTGTGCTAAATCAAAATCATTTACAGAAATCTTTTCAGATTCTGGCAAATCAATCAGAGTTTTTGTACTATCAAATTCCAGTTCAAGTGGGGGGCTTCGATGCCCCTTCATCTGACCCGGTTTATCTATATGTCGAAATTTAGTCTTTTCAATAAATTCCTTACCTGTATCCCCCACCATTTATTACGCCTATATCCCTTTATATATGCAATCTATATTAGATTTTTTTCCGATAATTTCCGTTGGAAAATAAGATATACCATGAAGTCATAGTAGTTTTCAAAAAAGGTTCAAATGAGGTGCTGCGTTCATGGAAAAAGGTACTACAATGGATAGGAAAAAGACAAGGTATAGAGGTATTGCAAAACAGCAGATAAGGGAAGATGTTCAGGAAAAAATCAATAAATGCAAAGATAAAGAAACAAATCCGGAACAATAATTAGAGATGTATTTTTATCTACAACCTTATTTTAAGATTTGATTTCGATATCTTTATCAAACACATAATTCAGTTCTGACTGCAATTTCCCAATTAGGTTATCCTTTCTCTGTTCCAGCTCTTCAAGATGTTTCCTTTCGCTGTCAAGCTCGTTCTGGGTAGACTCCAATGTGCTTTGATAACCGGATATCTGTTTTTCCAGCTGGGATTTTTCTTTATAAACAGTTAGTTCATTTAATTTCCCCTCAAGTTCTTCTAACTGAGACAAATATGATTTCCTCCTTCCAACAAGGGAAGAAAACGCATCAGACTCAAGCAGGTAATTGATTTGTTCAAGGGTATTGTTCATCTTCCTCTGTTTGAGACCAAGTGACCCATCTTCAACACGTTTTTTCGTATCAGTTAGAAACGAAACAACACGATTTTCAGCCAACAGATGAACCTCGTTATTGTTTATTTTTTCAACTATCTCTCTGGTTTCGGAGGAGAGGGTATGTCTGCCGCTTTTGTCCTGTTTCTCCATCCTGAACATGGCTTTGGATAAGGGTGCAAATAAATCCTTCAACTCAGAATCAATATTTGATATTTCAGCATTCAGATTCTGGATTTCACCCTCCAGTTCCCCAGCTTTCAGATAATTTTCACTTTCTTTCAGAGTTTCAAGGCGGGATTTTGCGTCTGAAAGATTAATGTTTGTTGATTCGTATTTATCTTCAAGGTCCCGAATTGATTTGTTTTTATCCTCTATCTCCTGATGTAACTGATTAGCCTCTTCAATTTTATCAGGTAGATTTTTGTATACATCCAGTTTGTCCTTAACCTTGCTAATCCTATCCCTGAGTTCAGAAAGAGATGTATTTATCCCAGAGAGGTCACTTGAAAGATTTTTAAAGATTTCAGGTAATATCGGTTTGATATATTGCTGACTTCTGATACTGTTATCCACGCAGGTATTCAGAGTTGACATTGCATCCAAACAAAACTGATACGCTGCCAAAGGATCAGTATCTTGAGGTATTGCTATTTTGTCCAGTATAATATTAAGATTTTTCACAAAGTTTTCTTTGTTGGATTGGACTGCCCTTGGAACTCCCTGATTTTTTATTTCAGCGTTTTCCAGTTTTTCCTTATCCTTCCTAAGGTTATCAAGGGATGCCTCAATTTCAGTGTATTTCTGCTTTATATAGGGTTTCAGTTCACTGAATGATTCACTTGGTTCGGATTTTACCCATTCAGGCAGGTCATCCAGACTCAATGTGATTTTTTCCGGTCTTTCCTGTATCTCATTTCCCTTTTCCTTCATCCCGAACAATTTTTTTAAAAACTTCAATTTTATCACTGCTGCATTCATTTAAAAAGAATATATCAGATATCAAAAAAGGAAAGATTGGAACAAATGGATAATACTTTCCCCCTGATACCTTACGTTATTTTGCTTCAATCTTTCCATACGGATTGTTTTCATAGTACCCTGCAAAATCGGATTGAGATTGATTGATTGCATCGGATTTGGATTCTGAACTAAATAACAACCTAGAAGTGCTTGGTTTGTTCATATAAACAACATCCGGTTCACCTTTAATATCTCCTAGTTCTGCTGCAAGATTTATAGACTCATAAAGGTTTCCAAACTTATCTACCAATCCAAGTTCTTTTGCTCTTATTCCGGTATAGATTCGTCCATCTGATATGCCTTCAACAATACTACGGTTCAAATCACGTTCACCTGATACATGGTCAACAAAATTGCTGTATATCTCCTGCACAACTTCATTGGCATATTCTTCCTCATCTTCTGTTAAACCTCTCCACGGAGCACCCATATCCTTGAATTCACCCGACTTGATAACCTCATGCTCAATTCCTTCATCATTATAAAATTCGGACTTGTTCTGGAATGTCCAGACAACTCCGATACTTCCGGTCATTGTCGATGGGTTTGCCATTATAACATCTGCAGGTGCCGAGATATAATAAGCAGCACTGGTTGCCACATCGCCCATGGACACTACAACAGGTATTCCCTTATCCTTTGCCCTTTCAATTTCTCTGGATATTTCCTCTGCAGCAGACGGAGAACCACCAGGACTGTTTATTCGAAGGACAATAGATTTTACATCGTTTCTGTTTGTGGCTTTTCTAATACTGCTAGATACGTCCTCAGAAGTGGCATACTCGATACCCCCCGGGATACTACCTGTGATAATCGTTCCCTGAACATGTATCACTGCAACCTTGTCATTCGTTGAGTACAGGTCACCATCAAAGGTATAGGCAATCACTGCAAAGCTTGCACCAATAACAGTAATCAATAAGAGAAATATCGCCAAATACTGACGTTTTCGCCCTTTTGTTCTGGTGTATGTTTTCTTATCCAAATCTGCACCAGAGGTATACACAGTTTTTTCATCCACTGAACCTGATTCCTGGGTATAGTGGATACAATTTGAAGTATCTGACCCATAATTAAAAAAGGTGCTTGAATCATCAAAACGGGATATATTTTCAGGTTCATTTTCATTTTGACCCTGTAAACTGCGGTATTTATCGCCGGAATTCATTTAATGCCTCTTATATTGTTTACAATATAATTGACGTAAGATTAAAAACCTTCCCTTCAAAACATTATTTCATTTGTTGCAAGCGAAATATATTTTATAGTTGTATCTCATTCGATATAAATCAATAAATTAATAATTCACGGGAGAAAATATGTCAAAATTTCCAACCGATAAACCTGTACTAGTTACCTGTGGACTGCCCTATGCCAACGGTAAAGCGCACATAGGACATCTGCGTACATACATACCTGCTGATATCTATGTAAGAGCCCTGAAAAAACATGGACAGGATGTAACCTTTGTATGTGGTTCGGATACTCACGGTACACCAATTGTATTCAATGCTGAGGAATACAACACCACACCTGAAGAACTTATTAAAACATATCACAAACACTTCGATGATATATTCAAATCAATGAATATTTATTTTGATGCCTTTGGAACCACAGATGATGCCACCAATCACAATCGTACCCATGCGATTGTAAACAAACTTATTAAGAATGAATACGTCTACTCAAAAACTATTGAAATCGCCTATTGTCCGGTATGTGACCGACACCTTCCTGATAGGTATGTTAAGGGTAGATGCCCTCACTGTGGAGAAGTAGCCAGAGGAGATGAATGCGATCAGGGTTGTGGTAAACACCTTGAACCCGGTGAACTTGAAAAACCTGTTTGCACTCTCTGTGGAGATTGTGCCGAATATAAAGAACAGGAACACTACTTTTTCAAACTCTCCCAGTTCCAGAATTTCCTCCAGAACTATCTGAAAAACCTTGAAGGTACATCAAATGCAAGGAATTATGCCATGGGATGGGTGAAAAAAGGTCTTGACGACTGGTGTATCACAAGGAACCTGGAGTGGGGAGTGAAATTCCCTGGACGTGATGATCTGGTTGTTTATGTCTGGGTGGATGCTCCAATCGGATATATTTCCTTTACAGAAGAGTGGGCAAACGCCAACAATGAAAACTGGGAAAAAATCTGGAAAGGGGATTCCCGGATTGTTCATTTTATCGGTGGTGACATAATCTACCACCACTGCATTTTCTGGCCTTCCATGCTGAAAGGTGCAGAATACACCCAGCCGTGGTCAGTTGTTGCTTCAGGAATGCTCAAGATTGAAAACAAGACGTTCTCCAAAAGCAGAGGATATGTTGTCTGGGTTGAAGAGGATTATCTGAACCAGGGATTCCATCCAGACATGCTGAGATATTATCTTGCTACCTATACATCCCATACCAAGGAACTGAATTTCTCCTGGCCGTTCTTCCAGGAAAAAATCAATTCCGAACTTGTCGGAGTTTTCGGTAATTTTCTGTACAGGTCGCTGCTGTTTGCCTACAAGAACTTTGGACATATACCCGAAGATGACATCGAATCCGAGGTTCTGGATAATATCCGGTATACAATCGATGAGTACAAAGAAGCAATGGAGAATTATGAGTTTAAAAAAGCCATTGATACTGCACTTTCCCTTGCATCCTATGGAAACACCTATTTCCAGTCCAATGAGCCCTGGAGATTGATTAAAGAAGATAAAGACGAATGCGGTAGAGTAATTGCTAATTGCATCCAGATTGCCAAGGCTCTTGTTATCCTGTTTGAACCTGTGCTTCCTGAAAAAATGGAAGATGCATGGGGACAGATTGGCATGACTCGTGACGTTCATACAGCCAGATACTGTGACGCCACAAAGCTCGTTGAGGGGAACACTAAATTGCCAAAACCCAGCATTTTGTTCAAGAAAATTGAAGATGAAAAAATCGAGAAAATGGAAAAAATTTCATCTGACAGGGTTAAAAAAGCCCAAGAAAAAGAAAGGAAAAAAGGACTTAGAGAAGATAAAATGGAAACCAAAGAAAACATAAGTTTTGATGATTTTTCAAAAATGGATATCAGAGTTGGGAAAATTGTCAATGCAGAAAAGGTGGAAAAATCCAATAAATTACTGCGTCTGGAAGTCGACCTTGGCGAAGATGATCCAAGACAGGTGGTTGCCGGGATTGCAAAAACCCACGAACCATCAGCAATTATCGGGTCTCAAGTAGTTGTCCTTGCAAATATGGAACCTGCCAAACTATGTGGTGTGGAATCCAGGGGGATGATTCTTGCAGGGGAAGATAACGGTGCAGTGTTATTAACACCGGAAAAAAAGGTAGTACCCGGAACAAAAATAGGCTAAAGTTAAGTCAAAGGGAGATTATTCCCTTTCCCTTACAAATTTAAACTTAACCTTTTTTTTCCATCATCAGTTCCAGATAGGATTTTCTTATGGATTCTTCTCTACCAATACCCAGTTTGTTCAGGAATTCAAAAATACGTTTGCTCTTTTGCTCGATTTCTGATTCTGATTCTGATTCTGCTCCCAATTCAACCTCAATAAATTCACCGAGTTTTTCAACCGAATCAAGAGCTATAACAAAATCATCCAGTTTATAAACATCCCTTTCTTTTTCAACAACTCCGTATTCTCTGAACCCAAGCGATAACAAAATATTGCGCATGCTTTCAGGGTCTACAGGTGTTTCGAATTCTTCACGGGTTTTGGATATACTGTCTTTCTTTTTACCCTTGTAGGTAAGGAACGCTTTTCCGTCCCTTGAGCGTATTCTGAGTGCCTCATCCGTATGAGCAAAATCTCGATGAGGAGCATTATAATAGCTGTCAAAATGGTGCTCGGATTCAACAAATCGAGCACCCTGTTCTTCGAGCAAATTCCTTGTGTAATCAAGGTATGTATGTGCCTTTACTTCTACTTCAATCATTTTTATCAGGGGCAAATTTGGTTCCGTAGTATATCATACCTTTGTCTCCGCTCTCACCAAGTTTTCTGAAAACCGGTTTTACCCGCATCCCGATATACATTTCTTCGGGTTCTGCTACTATCTGAGTTGTGAGACTTGCTCCTTCATCCAGTTTGACTATAGCGAGAGGATAGGGTGTCTGGTTTTCAAAACCTTCTGCAGCACTGTGAATTATCGTATAGGTCACAACTTCTCCGACACCTTTGAATCTATGCGGTTGCAGTTGTCCTTCACGCCTGCAGGTCGGACACATGGACCTTGGTGGATAGAAATATTCATCACAATTGTTACAGTGGGTACCTTCCAGATTGTACCTGTTAATCTGATTTCTCCAGAATCTTACAACAGACATTGATATCACCTTTTATTCGATAGTATGTGTACAACTGCAGTTGCACCTGACCCTCCGACATTATGGGTCAATCCGATTTCAGCCCCTTCTATCTGCCGTTTACCTGCATTACCTCTTAGCTGATGGACGATTTCTACTACCTGTTTAATACCAGTGGCTCCCACAGGGTGACCGCAGGATTTCAAACCGCCCGAGGTATTGATTGGTATTTGACCATCGATTGTTGTATTACCATCTTCTGTGAATTTTCCACCTTCACCTTTAGTTACAAATCCAAGGTCTTCGATGGCACATATTTCTGCTATGGTAAAGCAATCATGAACTTCTGCAACATCTATATCCTCGGGTTTCAAATTTGCCATCTTATAGGCTCTTTTACCCGCAGCAACAGTTGCATCCAAAGTAGTAATATCCCGCCGGTCATGGAGCGCAATTGTATCACTTGCCTGTGCGCTTGCTTTTATATATATAGGGTTATCTGTGTATTCATGAGCAACATCAGCAGGTGCCAGGATTAGTGCAGCCGCTCCATCTGTTATTGGTGAACAATCGAAGATATGCAGTGGGTCTGCTACCATGATGGAATTCAACACATCATCCCTGCTGATTTTCCTCTGGTACTGGGATATAGGATTCATGGAGCCATTTAGATGATTTTTTACAGCAACTTCTGCCAGCTGTTTACTTGTAGTACCGTATTTGTGGATATGCATTCTGGCAATCATCGCATATAATCCTGGGAATGTGGCACCCATAATACCTTCCCACTCCCGGTCTGATGCGGCTGCCAGTGCAGTAGATGCTGCTGCTGAGTTCACATCTGTCATTTTTTCAACACCAGCTGCTACCACAAAATCCTGATACCCTGATGCCACTGCCATCACTCCCTGCCGAAGAGCAAGTCCACCGGATGCACAGGCTGCCTCTACCCTTGTGGATGGGACATGCAAGTTTCTTGAAAGACCGGAATAATCAGCAATCAATGCCCCGATATGTTCCTGATCCACAAATTGTCCGCCACTCATGTTTCCTACATACAGACCGTCTATTTCCTCTCCGCTGATTCCTGCATCCTTAATAGCCCCTACACCGGCTTCAACAAAGATATCTCTGAACGAATAATCCCACAGTTCTCCAAATTTTGTACTTTTTATACCAATAATCGCAACATCTCTCATACTTATACCCTCATTTTACAATCACGAACGTTTTAGTTTGCCTTTGTGTTTTGAATACTTTGCATAATCTATGTATACTGGATTTTTCAGCTGGTTCCAGACCTTTGGAGAATATTTCTGGAATTCTTCCATTCTGTCTGTGACCCTTATACTGAAAGCATCTGCACCTGCACCTGAACCAAATGCTGTAGCAAAAATTCTGTCTCCCGGTTTTGCCTGATCAAGGGTAGCTGCTATTCCCATCATACAGGAACCTGAGTATATATTACCGAGTTTGGTTATCACCATACCGAGCTCTATTTTTTCTTTGCTGAATCCCAGCATTTTCGATACTCTTGTAGGGAACTTACCATTTGGCTGGTGGAATACTGCATAATCATAATCTTTAGGGCCTGTACCCAGTTTTTCCATGAGACCTTTTGCAGCACCTGTCACGTGTTTGAAATAACCGGGTTCACCTGTAAAACGACCGCCATGCTGTGGGAATTCGCTTCCTTCACGCCTCCAAAAATCAGGTGTATCTGTTGTAAAGGAATAGGTATCTTCAATGATTGCTATGGATTCTGATTCCTTACTACCCATGATAAAAGCAACTCCTCCAGCTGCTGCTGTGTATTCCAGTGCATCACCGGGCGCTCCCTGGGATACGTCCGCACCTATTCCCATTCCCAGGTCAATCATACCGGATGATGTCAGACCCATACAGCTCTGGACTGTAGCAGTTCCTGCTTTACAAGCAAATTCAAAATCAGCTGCTGTCATTACAGGTGTGGCACTGATGGCTTCTGCTACTATGGTACTTGTAGGTTTGACAGCATATGGGTGACTTTCCGAACCTGTATACACTGCACCGATACGAACAGGATCTATATTTCCGTTTGCAATTGCAGCCCTGGCAGCCTCCACAGCAATTGTTGCTGCATCTTCATCAAGGTCTGGTACTGATTTTTCAGATACCATTAATCCAGACTTCAGGGTATCTGCATCATCTCCCCAGACACGCGCTATATCTTCAACTTTTATTCTATATCTTGGTATATAGGAACCATACGAGACAATGCCTACACTCATTTTTTCACCTGTTTAATTATATTAATAGCAATTATTCGATTATATGATACTGGCTGTACTTTTTCAATGAATCCACCAGTTCGTCAAGGTCCATTGTAGTTGCAAGAAGCGGAATCCTGTCAATTTCAGCCATTTTTCTTGCAAGTGGGTCTACTTCGCTGTTACGTAGTCCATGAATTACAACTGCACCGGGTTTTAGATTAGTAACTTTAATGGCTACCATTGGAGATTTACCTGTGGATACTTTGGTAAATATCATCGCACGTTCTGTACTCCATCCGTATAGTTTCTGGAATTCGTGAGATGATAGTTCAAGGATAGCTTTTTTGCTATCAATCACCGTAAAACCGTAGAGTGGTTTTTCTACTCCTTTATTGATAACATCAGCATCTATGGATTTTACCAGCTTTGCAAGTTGCATTGGGTAGGTATATTCATATGTTGCATAAACCGCTTTTGATGATGTTTCTGTGTACAGCATCCCTTCATAAGCATGAATTTTTTGACCGCCTCTTTCAGCATCGATATTTAAAAGCGCTTCAACGATTTTGCTCACAATAAGCGTACCTGGTGATTTCCTTCGACCACTTTCATAATCACTAATCACAGAAGGTGATACACCAAGATAGTTGGAGAGTTCGGTCTGTGCTACTTCAAAATTCAATCGCCACTTCTTCAACGCCTCTCCTGGCTTTTCTGACAGTGTGATTTCACCAGCCATCTTTTCGGACAATCTCTGGCGGACATTTTCATGGGATACGTTTTTGACCATTATTTACTCTTAAGAATCATTTGCCTGTATATATATTTAACGAACTTGAGTTCGTTGATTGCCGACTAGATGCGTTTTTATTAAATCATAATTATTTATACACCTGAAACAAAATATTGGTATATGTCCTCTCAAAACCGAATGTTTGTAAATGTATCCAAGTTTATATTATATTCCCGGTGTCAAGGCAGGTATATTTCGCAAACCACGGATATGAACTGATTCCTGAAATAACATCATCCTATATTGAAAAACTGTTGATTAAAGAGCTGAGAATTGCATATCCTGAAGTTGTAAAGTATACGTCAAAAGACGATGGTATTTCTGGATTGCTGGAATCTGAATTTTTTGATGCGGCTGAAAATTTTGAAGACATCTACGCAAATAAACTTACAAATGCATCATCTGAATCTGTAGAAAATACCAGATCAACTGTCTACAATCATCTCGGAACTATCGCTTCCAATCTGAATTTAGCGATTTCTTATTATGAGAAAGATGATTTACTTGAACACATCACACCTTTTAAAACCGAACCAATCTTAAATTCTGATAAACTGAAACTAAGCGGCAGTCCTGATATACTTGGACTGGTCAATGAGACACCTGTAAAGACTATAATAAAAACCGGTAAATATCCAGATAATGGTGTCTGGAACACCAACCGATTACATATTTCAGCCCTTACAATCCTTGCAGAAAAAGAATATGGATGTACAGTTGATTCAGGTTTTGTCCTTTATGCAAGATACGTTGTGATAAGAAAGGTTAAAATCAGGACAAACGACCGTCGTCAGATTTTCAAAATATTAAACCGGGTTAAAAGGATAAAAAGAGGAGTAATGCCTGATAAAAAGGAAAGCCAGCTCTGCAATCACTGCAATTTTTCAAAAATGTGCAGTAATACAAATATAAGAGATTCACTGGCATCAAAATTCTTTTGATTTAGCCATGTTCCGTCCACAATTTATTTAAGCATTATATTATACTGCTCATCATATGTCCAAACCACTATATCTTGGCAAATTAATGCTCTACTGGTGTGGGTCATGTAATACGCCGGTTCTTGGAGAAGAATGCAGTTGTAGTTCAAATACTGAAAAACTGGAAATTACACCCCCGGGAGACATCAGACCTGCCTTTGAATACGACATCGACCTTATTAATTCAATTGCAGAGAAACAATTCAATGCCCCCCTTGTTTCTTCTGGAAAAGTGGTATTATTGAACAAAATTCCGTCTGAAGACCGGATGGAAGAAATCGTTATCGACGGTGAAGTAATTGGAAACATACGATATGAGATAGAAGATTTGAAATGGAAGCTGCTTCTAAAAATCAGCGGTGCGCGTAGGCTTTTCCAGTACAAACAGACCGATAAATCCGATATGAAAAGCTGGGTTATTATTGATGAGAGTGCAGTAAAACCGATTGCTAACAGTGCAAATGCACTGGCACCAGGAATTATAGACGCCGACTCAGATATCCATAAAGGGGATGAAGTTGTTGTTCTCACCCCGGAAGGTAAAGTGGTCGCTACCGGCCGTGCAAAAATGAGTGGTTCTGAAATGGTTGAATCATCCAGGGGAGAATCCGTAAAAACACGCTGGTGCGATTTACCAACTTCTGATGAATCCTCAGATTCCTCGAATTACGGTGATGTACAAAACTGGAATGATGTTCTGGAAGCTAATAAACATATCATGGATAAGTACATAGAGCGTGCACATAATTTCATTAAAAATGTTTCATCTTCCTACAACCTACCTGTAAGTGTTTCATATTCAGGTGGTAAGGACAGTCTTGCTGTACTCCAACTTGTGAATGAATGTCAGGATAATTTTACCATTATGTTTGCAGATACAGGACTTGAATTTCCAGAAACTGTTGAAAATACGTATCTTGTCGCCCATAAATACAACCATGAACTGAAAACTGAAAGTGCCGGCAACGCTTTCTGGGATTCGATTGATGATTTCGGACCACCAAGTATTGAAGCTCGCTGGTGCTGTAAAATCTGTAAACTGGGACCTATTACAAAGTTGATAGAAAACAATTTTGAAAACGGATGTCTTACATTTATAGGACAGCGAAAATATGAATCCGGTACCCGATCAAAAAGTAAGAGTGTCTGGAGGAATCCCTGGGTAAATAACCAAATTGCTGCATCCCCTATTCAGAACTGGACTGCTCTGCATGTATGGTTGTATATATTCAGGGCCTGTGCACCCTATAACCCCCTGTATGAGAAGGGATTTGACAGAATCGGATGTTGGCTGTGCCCCTCTGCTTCACTTGCAGATTTTGAGCGTTTGAAATATACACATCCTGAAATGGAGAAACATCTGAAAGATTACCTGCAAGACTATGCCAGACGTATGGGATTATCAAGTGACTGGGTAAAATACGGTCTCTGGAGATGGAAAAAACTTCCTCCCAACATTGCAAAAATGGCTGAACGTAAGGGTATTGATACCGTTCCAAAATCCAATTTAAAAAGTCAAAACAAACTGACCTTCACCATGACATCAGGATACAATCCCTGTAAATCAGGTGGTATAATTGCTGAAGGAAGCTTTGGAACATCTATCAATACGGAACTCATTAAAAACATGGGACTGCTTCTTCCAGTAGGCAGGGTTTCCTACATGGATGGTGCAGTTTCAATATTTAATAATAAGGACAGTGTCCATGTTTTCGCATCCGGAAACATAACATCCAGAGGTAAAAACCAGAAAAGGTCCAAAAAATTGATGCTAAAAGCCGAACTTTCGGTTAGAAGAGCTCTCAAATGCACAGGATGCGGTGTATGTGTTGGTCACTGTCCAAATAATGCGATAAAAATCAAAAATAATACTGCTGTTATCGGAGAAAATTGTACGCACTGCAGTGCATGTATTAGGGTATGTCCAGTGGTTAAATACAAAGATATAACAGTATAAATACCCAAAAATATATTTATGAGTATTATTATAAATTTATCTTGATTAAATGTCAGAAAATAAAAATATTGATGAGCTGCAAAAGAAAATCAAATCCTGTATCCGGTCAAAAGACCCTGACACTTGTGTGAATGAAGCCATACAATTTGTAAGTAAAAATGGTATAGATGGCATTGATTTGCTGGAATTATCCATCCTAGAAAGGATAAATGAAAATTATGAAACCGCTTATGTATATGCCCTTGCAGCAACTCAGTGTCTGGATGAGAATGAAAAAGCACAGTCATATCATAACGCTGCCCTTATAGAAGTTACATTCGGAGACCAAAACAAAGCTGAAGATTACTTCAGAAAGGCTCTTGAGTTAAGTCCTGAATATCTGAGAGCTCATTACAATTATGCAAATTTACTGGATAATCAGGGCAGAACAGATGAAGCTAAAAAACATTATGAAGAAGCAAAATCATTGGAAGCAAAAATATAAGGTTAGTAGCTCGTTCTAATGTTAATAGGTTTTTTGGCTTCATTTAAAAAATTACCTAATCAAATATTAACCAGAAACTTTATACATTATACTCACTTCTGATTTACGGTGATTTTTTGGTAAAGAGAGCATTGCTCAGCGTTTCAGATAAGGATGGTATAGTAGAATTTGCGCATGAGCTTTCAAAATTTGGTGTAGAAATAATTTCCACAGGCGGTACAGCAAGAATATTACGGGACAACGGGATAGAAGTTACAGATGTTTCCGAGATAACCAATTTTCCTGAAATGATGGAAGGCAGGATAAAAACCCTGCACCCTATGATCCATGGTGGAGTGTTATGTCTTCGAGAAAACTCTACTCACCTAGAAGAAGCCGAAATGGCAAATATCAAACTTATAGACATGGTTGTTGTCAATCTCTATCCATTCGAAATAACGGTTTCAAAGGATGGAGTCAACCTTGAAGAGGCAATTGAATATATCGACATCGGTGGACCGACATTACTGCGTTCAGCTGCAAAAAATTATCAATCAGTTACAGTTATCAGTGACCCGGATGATTATGGAACAGTTTTGAAAGAATTGCGTTCAAGTGGTATTATATCAGATAAAACCAAAAAACATATGGCTGTTAAAGCATTCAGACATACTGCAAACTATGACAGTGCAATCGATACATATCTTAGCAAAACATTGCTTGATGAAGAGGTCATCAGATTAAACTTTACCGATGGACGCAAACTTAGGTATGGAGAAAATTGGCATCAAGATGCGACCTTTTATAAAGAACCGAATGTTACAGGTCCATCTCTTGCTAATACCAAACAACTGCATGGTAAAGCTCTTTCCTATAACAATTATGTTGATGCGGACAATGCATTACAGACATTAAGACAATTAGGAGGTGAAAAACCGGCAGTTTCTATTGTCAAACACAATAATCCGTGTGGATTGGCTACAGGGGATAATCTTACTGATGCTCTTAAAGCTGCCTGGGACGGAGACCCGATATCTGCCTTTGGTAGTATTATCTGTACAAACACCACGTTTGATCTGGAAACCGCCCAATTTCTGAAGGGTAAATTTATTGAACTTATAATGGCTCCGAATTATGAACCAGATGCTCTTGAATATCTGAAAAATAAAAGCAAAAAACTGCGGCTACTTAAACTTCCAAAATTTAACGAAGATTCTAATATTGATTACACCTATAAATATATCAGCGGCGGTCTGCTGAAACAATCAAAAGATATCGGTGTTTATGAAAAATGGGATTGTGTGACAGAAACCCAGTTCCCTGAAAACAAAAAACCTCTTGGAGATTTCTGTATAAACGCCTGTAAAAGTACCAAATCCAATGCTGTAACCCTTGCCTATGAGTACAAGGATGGATGTTATATGATGCTTGCAATGGGAGCAGGACAGCCAAACCGTGTTGATTCTATCCGTAAACTCGCTGCTACAAAAGCACATGAAAATCTGCAGGTCATTTATGATCGCGAAAACCCGGATATGGATTTTGATGAGTACTGTAAAGAAATTATGTCTAATTGTGTCATGGCATCTGATGCGTTCTTCCCGTTTGATGACAGTGTTATCCATGCCCATGAAAACAATATTAAGTATATATTATCACCAGGCGGGTCAATAAGAGACAATGAAGTAATAGATACAGCAAATAAACTGGGAGTGTCACTGGTATTTACCGGTATGAGACACTTTTTGCATTAAGTTTATTAATTCTTACTGAATGACCAATCTTTATATATAACCTTATATATAAAATGATTAATATCACATTAAATATTTAAAAAAACCAGCAGGTTGGTAATTTGAAGTCCAGTGGATTATTGAGTGTTCTAACCTTTTCTGAAAAACGAAAAGATTTACTTTTTTTACTACTTGAGGAACCCAAATCCTTGTCAGAAATTAAAAATTATTTTGGTGTGACATCCCCTGAAATATCTCCGCGTATTAAAGAGATGGAAGAAGCCAATTTAATTCGTAAAGGTAACAAAAAGTACCATATCACATCAATAGGAAAAATTGCAACAAAATATCTGCAGCCATTACTGGATTATCTCAATGTAATTGAAAAGCATGAAGATTTCTGGAAAGAACACACATTAGAAGATATACCTGAAGATTTCTTGGAAAGATTAAGCGACCTAGGAAACTGCGAGCTACTTGAGGACACATCTGAACATATCTACGAATCCCATAAAGAATTTACAGAAAATATCTCCAAATCTACAGTTGTAAAAGGAATTTCATCAATATTTATCCCCACATATCCACCTTTTTTTGAAAAGCTTGCAAAAAACAATGTTCCTACAACATTAATATTGACAGAACCCGTATATGAAAAAGTAAAAAACGAACATAGAAAAGAAATCCAGACGTATCTGAATTCTGATAATACCAGTCTTTATGTAATGGATGATGTTAAATTAGCTTTTGTTGTAACCGATTATTTCTTCTCCCTTTCCCTGTATTTTGAAAACGGCAGATTTGACCCCCATAAAGACCTGCTTGGGTTTGACGAATCCGCCTTAAAATGGGGAGATGACCTTTTTAATTACTACAAAACCCAAGCTAGGGAAGTAAAATCCCTGTAAGAGCTCGCAGGCTGACAATCGATGTAGATTCACCATCTATCATGAACAACCGCTTGAACCGCCTAATCCTTGATTCATTTTCTGTTGATGTTGAAAAATCCGTTATGTATAAAATACCTATTATGAAACTATATAGCAAAATTACTGGTTCAAAAGCAATATAACCCAATACAACAGCAATTAACAGTAGAGCATGGGATACGATCTGTATGCCCAGTAAAAGATTTCTGGCATTTTTCTTCCCAAGTGCCAAAGGGAGGGTTTTGATTCCTGCTATTGCATCTCCTTTC